>NZ_LT607566.1:166074-186868 GCF_900095275.1 Pseudomonas sp. UMAB-40 | reverse complement strand
ACCCCTATCTGCGTATGCAGGTAGGGGTTTTGTTTTGTCCGCAGGAAAGTAGCGCTACAAAAAGGATAGCCCGGCGGCTATCCCTGTTAGTAACAGCATGGTTAGTGAAACTTCGGCAGAACGTATTCAGCGATCTCTTCAATCACTTCAGCAACCGGCCGCTCGCTACGGCGCAGATGCAAACCAACATGCTGAACACCCGCATCACGCAGTGCCTGAAGCTCATCAATCAACACCAACCGTCCGCAACTGCCCCCGAAACGCACACGTTGCATCGGCGCATGTGGGTTGGCAGACAGGTTCAGGTGAACGAAGCTGATATAGGGCTTATCGCCTCCAACTTCCCGCCACAGCCCCACTCGACGTCGATGCTCATCCGGCGTACCAGGATAGGCGAGCCAACCATCCATGTGCTCACCAATCCAGGCCGGTGATTGTTGACCAAGACCTGCAACCAGCAGTGGAATAGGCTGATCTCGCTCCGGCAACAGGCGAGCGCCTTCAGGCAAACGACCTTCACCCTGGCTGCGGATCAACTCAACCGTATCGCGAAAGATCTCCCCGCGCTGATCGTAATCCAACCCAAACAACGGATACTCCATCGGCCGGTCACCACTGGCCACCCCAAGGAGCAGACGCCCGTCACTCAGTTCATCGACACTGTTGGCGGCCTTGAGCGTTAGCCAAGGTTGACGCAATGGCAGCACAACCGCCGCCGTACCGAGCATGATGTTCTCAGTAATCCCGGCCAAATACCCAAGGTAAGAAAAGGCCTCAAAGACCTGTGCGGCATCGCCAAAGCTGGGGTCATAAACCGGCACATCACGCACCCAAAGTGCGCGAAAACCGGCGGTATCAGCCAGGCGCGCCATCGCCGCATGCTGCTTCAAATCGGGGACACCAAAAGGCCGATTCTGAGCAATCCGCAGCCGTTGTCCATCACTGGACCAATCGTTATCCAGCGGCAGTTCCAGTCCGATGGAAAATCCATTCGAACCGAGTAATCGTTGAAATCGTGGATGCATGAAAAGACTCCCAGACAACAAAATGGAATGACATGCACCCAGTATCTACAGGCCCACCTACAAGAAAAATGCATGAATCGGAATATCAATCTTGAACAAAACGCACGAGTCAAAGAAAAAACCGACTGTCGTTTTGGCCCTCAAGGACAACCCTTCTAGAAAATCGCGCTAAAGTGACCGCGCCGTTTTTGGTATGGTGCAGCTCGTTTTTTAACGGACTGATGAAAAGCCTACGGATCGGTGCTCCCTTTTTAGTCAAAGAGCTGCTGCAGAAATGCCCCAACCGATACCCATCAAGGACCACGAAAAAGAGACGCGCCTGGTCAACAAGCGGCTGATCGCCTGCGCCTTGTTCGTCGCCGCCATTTCCTGCGCACTTGTGGTGCGCATGTATGTCCTGCAAGTGGTTGAGTACGACTATCACTCGACAATCTCCGAAAACAACCGCGTCCATGTCCTGCCGATCACCCCGACACGCGGACTGATCTACGACCGAAACGGCGTGGTTCTGGCTGACAACCGTCCCAGCTTCAACCTCACCATCACCCGCGAACGCGCCTCCGATGTCAAAGAGGAGCTCGATGAGGTGGTCAACCTCCTGCACTTGCCAGCCGAAGACCGGACACTGTTCGACAAGGCCATGAAACAGGCGCGCCACCCGTTCGTGCCGGTCACCCTGTTCTACGAGCTCAGTGAACAGCAAATCGCGGTTCTCGCGGTCAACGAGTTCCGTCTGCCGGGGATCGATGTCGAGCCGCAGTTCGTCCGCCATTACCCGTTGGGTGCACACTTCGCGCATTCGATCGGCTATGTCGGCCGTATCAATGAAAAAGAATCCAAGGCCCTCGATACGGTGGAGTACCGCGGCACTCAATCCATTGGCAAGACCGGCATTGAAAAATTCTACGAGTCGCAGTTGCACGGCCAGGTGGGCTACGAAGAAGTCGAAACCAATGCCCAAGGCCGCGTACTGCGAGTGCTCAAGCACACCGATCCGATCCCCGGCAAAAACATTGTCCTGAGCCTGGATGTCAAACTCCAGGAAGCGGCCGAGGAAGCCTTGGGCGATCGTCGTGGTTCGGTGGTGGCGCTTGATCCGTCGACCGGTGAAGTGCTGGCCATGGTCAGCAAGCCCAGTTTCGACCCGAACCTGTTCGTCACCGGCATCAGCTTCAAGGAATACGCGGCGCTGCACGACTCCATCGATCGGCCGCTGTTCAACCGCGTTCTGCGCGGCCTCTACGCGCCGGGTTCGACCATCAAACCCGAGGTGGCCATTGCTGGCCTCGATGCCGGCGTCGTCACCCCTCAGACCCGCGTCTTCGACCCTGGTTATTACCAGCTCCCGGACTTTGATCACAAATACCGTAACTGGAACCACAGCGGCGACGGTTGGGTCGACATGGACGCGGCGATCATGCGTTCCAACGACACCTACTTCTATGATCTGGCCCACAAGCTGGGCATCGATCGCCTGCACGACTACATGGCCATGTTCGGGCTCGGCGAGAAAGTCTCGCTGGACATGTTCGAAGAGTCTGCCGGCCTGATGCCATCGCAAACGTGGAAGCGCGCCACGCGCCGTCAGGCCTGGTTTCCGGGCGAAACCGTGATCCTTGGCATCGGCCAGGGTTACATGCAGGTCACGCCGCTGCAGCTGGCTCAGGCCACCGCGCTGATCGCCAACAAAGGTGTGTGGAACCGACCGCACTTGGCCAAGACTGTGGATGGCGTAGCGCCGGTGGACGAGCACCCTATGCCGAACATCCTGCTCAAGGATCCGCGTGACTGGGAGCAGGTCAACCATGGCATGCAGATGGTGATGCACGACGCTCGCGGGATTGCCCGAGCGGCCGCGCAGGGCGCTCAATACCGCATCGCCGGCAAGAGTGGTACCGCGCAAGTCGTCGCGATCAAGCAAGGTGAGCGCTACAACCGGGCGAAAACCCTGGAACGCAACCGCGACAATGCCTTGTTCGTCGGTTTCGCCCCGGCCGAGCACCCGAAGATAGTCATCTCGGTGATGATCGAAAACGGTGAGGCCGGTGGTCGCGTTGCAGGCCCAGTGGTGCGGCAAATCATGGATGCCTGGCTACTTGATCAGGACGGCCACCTTAAGCCGCAATACGCGACGCCGAGCAAGGCACCGGGCGATCCACACGTTTAAGCAATCAAGGATTGATGGTGTCTGGTAAATCGCCTTCGCGAGCAAGCCCGCGAAGAACAATAACTCAGTCCACTTGAAGAAACACAAGCGCCATAAGGCACTTGCCATCGCCCTGACGTTAACGTAAAGATTGCGGCAGGGCGCTGAACTTGAAAAGGCGCAAAGCGGACCGATCCGGAGCGCTTGATGACGCTAATAAAAACAACTTCTCCCAAGCTGCACCGCGAAGCCCGGCTGGCACGGGAAAAACTCCATCTGGAGGGCGAAGTCCCCGATGGCGTGTTGCGGGCCGAAATCGATGCGTCGTGGCGGCGCAGCCTCAGCCATGGCGTGCATTTTAACGCCAAGCACGAACTGGCGCTGGAATCGAGCGCCAGCCTCGACGTGCTGTTGGCAAGCAATCGCCTGCTGATCGACGCCGCATTACCGGCCATAGACTACCTGGCTGAACGCCAAGGCAAGGAAGGCCTGATCATCCTCGCCAACTCCGACGCCACCATCCTGGCCGTCGAAGGTCGTGCCGATCGCCTCAAGGGCAGCGGCCTGCAAGACATCACCCTGGGCGCCTGCTGGAGTGAAGCCGCTCGCGGCACCAACGCATTGGGCACCGCACTGGTGGAGGCCCGGCCAACGATGATCGATTGCGGTGAACATTACCTCGACCGTCTCAGCGATTTCTCCTGCACATCGGTGCCGATCCATTGCCCTCAAGGCGACATCCTCGGCGTCCTTGACCTGACCCGCGAAGGCCCGCTCGGCCGCGTGCATGACAGCACCGCGTTGCTGGCCATGGCTGTCAGCCAGATCGAAAGCCGCGTGTTCAACGCCAGTTACCCGGACGAAATCGTCCTCGCGTTCCACAGCCGTCGGCAATACCTTGAATCCCCTTGGCAGGGCCTGCTCGCGGTGAGTCTCGGCGGACAGATCCTCGCGGTCAGCGCGCAAGCCTGTCAGTTGCTGCGTGCCGAGCGTTCGGCCCTGGTCGGTCGGCGTTGCGAAGAGTTTCTCGGTGTCGATGGCCTGCAATTGCTGTCCCGTCTGCATCAAGGTGGCGTCGGCAGTTTGCAGACCGCCAAAGGCGAATTCTTCTACCAAACCCTGCGGGCGCCGCAACGTTCCATCAACGTCAGCACACCGCCGCGCAGCCCCGCGAAAGCCGCCAAGCCACAACCGGATCTCGAATCCCTGGCCGGCAGTAACGTGCGTTATGCCCGGGCCTTGCGCATGGCCCGCCAAGGGCTGGCCAATGAATTGCCGGTGTTGCTGCTCGGTGAAACCGGCACCGGTAAAGAAGTCATCGCCCGCGCGCTGCACATGGCCGGAACCCGCTGTGACAAACCTTTCGTTGCGGTGAACTGCGCGGCCATCCCTGAAGGCCTGATCGAGTCGGAACTGTTCGGCTACCGCGAAGGCGCCTTCACCGGCTCCCGTCGTGGCGGCATGATCGGACGACTGCAACAGGCCCACGGCGGCACCTTGTTCCTCGACGAAATCGGTGACATGCCGCTGGCCTTGCAGGCCCGTCTCCTGCGGGTATTGCAGGACCGTAAAGTGGCGCCGCTGGGTGCGGGCGAGGAACAAGACATCGACGTCGCTCTGATCTGCGCCACCCACCGCGACCTCAAGCGCCTGGTCGAAGAAAAGCACTTCCGTGAAGACCTGTTCTACCGGGTCAACGGCATCAGCGTGATGCTCCCGGCCCTTCGCGAGCGCGAGGATTTCAGCGGTTTGGTTGCTCGTCTGCTGGCCAAGCTTGATGCCCCGGCGATGGTCCTGCATGACGATCTGGGCCGCTTGCTCGACGGCTACCATTGGCCGGGCAACATCCGCCAACTGGAAATGGTCCTGCGCACCGCGCTGGCCATGCGCGAACCCGGGGACACGGTGCTCACCCTTGACCACCTGCCCGACAGCATGCTCGACGAACTCACCGCCACTGAACGCCCGGCGTCGGGCAGCATTCGCGAAAACGAACTGGAGCTTATCCGCCAGGCCCTGGACAGCCATCAGGGCAACGTCTCGGCCGCCGCCGACGCCTTGGGCATCAGCCGCGCGACCCTGTATCGCAAGCTCAAACAGTTGCGTTCGTGATGCAGCGCTTGATCGTTCGGCTGATCGACAGCCAGAACCCCGAAGCCCTGCAAGCGGCGTTGCGTTGGCTCTACAGTTTTGTGCGCCCGCATCGATTGGCGATTGCCGGGCTGCTCGGTTTGTCGGTCTGCGCCTCGTCGCTGGTGCTGGTGCAGCCGTGGCTGACCAAGCTGCTGATCGACGATGGCTTGCTGGCGAAAAACTTTCCGATGCTGGTGGTGATTGCCGGGTTGATGATTCTCGCCGGGCTGCTCGGCACGGCGCTGTCGGGGATCAATCGCTACCTGCACACGCGACTGTCCGGGCGGATTCTGTTCTCGCTGCGCGACGACCTCTATCGGCATTTGCAGAAGTTATCGCCGAGCTTCTATGGGCAGCGGCGCATCGGTGATCTGATGTCGCGCCTGGATGGCGACGTTGCGGAGATCCAGCGCTTCGCTGTGGATTCGCTGTTCTCGGCGGTATCGAGCGTGGTTGGCCTGGTGGTTGCGGTAGCGATGCTGCTGACCCTGTCATGGAAACTCTCGCTGCTGGCTTTGGTGCTGATTCCCCTCGATGTGCTCTGGCTGCGCTGGATGCGGCGCAAGGTCGAGCGCGATGTGCGGCAGTTGCGCGAGCGTTCGGCGGACATGTCCTCGTTCATGGTCGAAACCTTGCCGGTGATGAAATTCATCCAGTCTGCCGGCCAGCAACAGCGCGAATCGCGGCGGCTGGAGTCGCTCGGTCAAGGCTACATGAGCCAGTTGCTGCGCCTGCAAGTCACCGAGTTTTTCACCCAGGCGGTGCCCGGCACGCTGACGTCATTGTCCCGGGCCTGTGCGTTTTTGATTGGCGGTTATTGGGTGGTGCAGGGGACCTGGCAACTGGGCGCGCTGATCGCGTTTTCCACGTACCTGGGGATGGCGGTCGGGCCGGTTCAGAGCCTGCTCGGACTTTACGTGGCGATTCAACGAATGACCGTCAGCCTCGGCCGGGTCATGGAATTGCGCGGTGAAGAACCGACGGTGCTGACACCGGTTGAACCCAAGCCGATGCCTACTTCTGGCGAGTTGCGTTTCGACGACGTGCACTTCAGCCATCCCGGTCGCCCGACGACCTTGCGCGGCATCGAAGCGCGAATTCCCTATGGCTTGAAAGTCGCCCTGAGCGGCGGCTCCGGCGTCGGTAAATCAACGCTCATCGATCTGCTGCAACGCCACCACGACCCACAATCCGGCCGAGTGTTGTTGGGGGAGGTCGACCTGCGAGAGCTGGACCTGTTCCAGCTGCGTCGGCGGATTGCCGTGGTCAGTCAGGACATCGTGCTGTTTCGCGGCAGCCTGGCCGACAACCTCGCTTATGCGGTGCCGGACGCCAGCCGCGAAGCGATTGCAGAAGTCGCCCGGCTGGCGCAACTCGACAGCCTGATCGAATCGTTGCCCGAAGGTCTCGACAGTCCGTTGGGCGAACGCGGCCAGCAGCTGTCCGGCGGGCAGAAACAACGCATCGCCATCGCCCGGGCGTTGTTGCAGGATCCGCTGATTCTGGTGCTGGACGAAGCGACCTCGGCGGTGGATGAAGCCACCGAGCGCGAAGTCATCGAGGCCATCGACCGACTGTTTGCCGGGCGCACTCGGATCCTGATCAGCCATCGTCCTTCCACGCTGGCCGATGCCGATTTGCGCTTCGAATTGCTCGACGGCGTGCTCACTTCAAAAACGGTGCTGCATGAAGCCTGAGCTAAGGATTGGCGTAGTCGATAGCGGACATTCGGCGGCGCAACGGGTGCAGGTGATTGCCGGACGGCGTTTTTCGCTGCTGGAGGATGGTCTGGCTGAAAGTGACTTGCGCGACGACCCGCTCGGCCACGGCAGCGCGGTGATCGAGGCCGTCGGACGACGGGCGCCGGCGGCGGTGTTTTGCGTGGGGCAGGTGTTTGACCAGCGTGGCGTCACCAGCGCCTTGCAGATCGCCACCGCGATTGACTGGCTGGTGGCGCAGGACGTTCGGCTGATCAATTTGAGCCTTGGATTACGCCAGGATCGCAGCCTGTTGCGAGAAGCCTGCGCAGCGGCGGTGGCGCGGGGCATTTTGTTGTGTGCCTCCAGCCCGGCGCAGGGCGAAGGCGTGTTTCCAGCGAATTATCCCCAAGTGTTACGCGTCACCGGCGATGCGCGTTGCGCCGAGCATGAATGGTCGTGGCTCAATAGTGCCCAGGCCGATTTCGCGGCATGCGTGCATGGGACCTATCCGGGACAGTCCGGTGCGAGCCTTGGGTGCGCGGCGTTGAGCGGGCACATTGCGGGTTTCCTGGTTGCCCATCCCGACGCGAGTAACGAACACGTCATCGAATGGCTGCGCGAGAACGCCCGGTACCGCGGCCCTGAACGGCGCTTCGGCGCATGATTCTGATTCTTGGTGCCGGTCCCGCCGGGGCGGCGGTCGCACTGGGTTTGCGGCGGCTCGGTTATGCGGTGACCCTGGTCAGCGAGTGGCGCCGGTTTGCGGCACTGGAAGGCGTTTCGCTTCGGGTGCTGGAAGCCTTGCGCGGCGCGGGCCTGCATCAGGCGCTGGCGGATGCGGCGTTGCCTTCCCAGCGGCAGGTGTCTTGGAACGGTCAGCAACATGCGCAAAACATCGAATTTCTGTTGGATCGCCCGAGTTTCGACCGAGGCTTGCGCGAAGACCTGCGTCTGGCGGGGGTCGAGCTGATCGAAGGGCGGGTGCTGAGCGTTCAGGCCTCGGCGGTGGGGCATCGGGTCGAGATTGAAGGGCGCGAGGCGCTGCTTGCGGATTTTCTGGTGGAAGCCCGTGGGCGTCAGGCGCCGGCACTGGGCAAAGGCCGGCGCGGGCCGGAGACGGTCAGCCTGCTCAATCGCTGGCAAGGCACGCCGGGCAGCACCGCCAGTGCGGTGGAAAGCCTTGAGGACGGCTGGGCCTGGATGGCGCGGCGGGCCGACGGTCAGTGTTATTGGCAGTGGACGGTGGACGTGGCCAGCGCGCAATTGCCGGGCAAGGCGACGTTGCTGGATTACTGCCGCGCACGGCGTCAGGGCTCGGCGTTGGCGCGCGAGTTTTTCGGTGTCGATGCTGAAATCGATCTTCAGCTGCATGCGCGCAGCAGCACGGCGATTTTGAGTCCGCAGGTGTGTGGTGAGCGCTGGATCCGGGTCGGCGATGCCGCGATGGCGGTGGATCCGCTATCGGGCAATGGCATCTTCCAGTCCTTGTCTTCAGCGTTACAGGCGCCCACGGTGATCAACACCTTGCTGCGCAAACCGGAGCGCGCGGCACTGGCCCAGCGCTTTCATCATCAGCGAGTGGAGCAGTTGTTTTTGCGCTTTGCGCGGATCGGCCGGGATTTTTATGCCGATGAACAGCGGTGGCTGGAACAGCCGTTCTGGCAGGCACGACGGTGCTGGCCAGATGCAGAAGTGGCCCATGCCGAGGCAGATTTTTCCTCATTGAGAATCGAGCGAGCGCCGGTGCTGCGCGAGGGTTTTGTCGATGAGGCCGAAGTGGTGATCACGGCAGATCAGCCGTTGGGGATCTGGCATGTGCAAGGGGTTGAACTGGCGCCGTTGGTGCGGCGGTTGCGGACCGAACCGGCCAAGCAGGCGTTGGCCGGGTTGACGGTGGAGCAGGGGCGGGTGGTTCGGGGTTGGTTGCTCGCACAGGGTTTCAAACCCTGAGATTTTGGTTGTCTGGGCTGGCCCTATCGCGAGCAAGCTCGCTCCCACAGTGATTTTTGTGATGCCAGAGATCGCAGTTTCAACACACAACCCTGTGGAAGCGAGCTTGCTCGCGATGGCGCCCGTGTGGGCGCCGCCGATCAGAGCTTGATCAACACCGACTTCAACTCGGTGTAATGCTCAATCGCCGCATAGCCCATCTCCCGCCCAACCCCGGACATTTTGTACCCGCCAAACGGCAGCGCCGGGTCTAGCGCACTGTGGCAATTGACCCACACCGACCCCGACTTGATCCGCGGGATCATCCGGTGCACCGCCGCCAGGTCGTTCGACCAGATACTCGCGCCCAGCCCATAAGGACTGTCATTGGCCATGCGCAACGCATCCGCTTCATCATCGAACGGAATCGCCACCAGTACCGGGCCGAAGATCTCTTCCTGCACCAGCGAGTGCTTCTGATCGACATCGACAATCACCGTCGGCTTGACGAAGAACCCCGGCCCGAATTGCTCACCACCGCAGGCGATGGTCGCGCCACTTTCCCGGCCCTTCTCGATGTAGCCGTACACCCGTTCCTGCTGCCGTGCCGAGATCAGCGGCCCCATCTCGACACTCGGGTCCAGCCCGTTGCCGAGCTTCATGGCGTTGGCGATGTCGGCGATGTCCGCCACCACATTGTCGAAATGCTTGCGCTGCACATACAGCCGCGACCCTGCGCAGCACACCTGGCCCTGATTGAAGAAAATCGCGCTGGCGGCCCCGGCTGCGGCGGTTTTCAGGTCGGCATCGGCCAAGACGATGGTCGGTGATTTGCCGCCCAGTTCAAGCGTGACACGCGTCATGGACTCCATGGCGATCTTGCCGATCTGCTTGCCCACGGCGGTGGAGCCGGTGAAGGTCAGCTTGTCCACCAAGGGGTTGTGGGTCAGCGCCGAGCCGGCGGTGATGCCGGTGCCGGTGACCACGTTGAACACGCCCTCGGGGTACCCGGCTTCCAACACCAGTTCGGCCAGTTTCAGCGCGGTCAGCGGGGTTTCGTCGGCGGGTTTGAGCACCACGGTGCAACCGGTGGCCAGGGACGGTCCGAGTTTCCAGCAGGCCAGCAGCAGCGGGAAGTTCCAGGCGACGATGGCGCCGACCACGCCCACCGCTTCGCGGCGGATGAAGCTGTGGAACTGATCATTGGGCATCAGCGGCAACGACACTTCAACGCTGGAGCCTTCGATCTTGGTCGCCCAACCGGCCATGTAGCGCAGAAAATCGATGGATAGCTGCACGTCCATCACTTGGGCCACCGCCGCGCTTTTGCCGTTGTTCAGGCATTCCAGTTGCGCCAGCAGTTCGGCGTCGCGTTCCATCAGGTCGGCGAGTTTCCACAACAGGTTCTGCCGCTCCCGTGGGCGGGTGCGGGTCCAGGCCGAGTCATCGAAGGCCTGACGAGCGGCCAGCACGGCGCGGTCGACGTCCTCGGGCGTGGCCCGTGGCACCACGCACAGCACTTCGCCGGTGGCCGGGTTGTGCAGGGGCATGGTCTGGCCGTCGGCGGACTCGACCCAGTCGCCGCCGATCAGCATGCGCGGGGCGCGCTGGATGAAGTCCGAGGTGGCGGGAAGCAGATAAGGGAGGGGCATGGCGAGACCTCTTGTTGTTCGTGAGAACAGGCCTTTCGCAATGGCTGTGCCAAGTCCCTGCAAAGGCAGGATCGCCCTTGGCTGGCGGGGTTTTGCATTACTGGCGGGAGTCGCGGTTGTTGTGAGGCTGTTGCAAATTGCGACAAACATGAGACGACGAGCGACCCTGTTGCGGCCTTGAGGCTCTCATTAATCAGGACTAGAATTTTTGGGCTCGGTGGGTGACGTAACGGACCGTTCATCCCGTAATACATCTGGCGTGAGGGAGGTAACGATGTTCCTTTCAACCCTGGAAATTCAAAGCATCATTGAGCACAGCATGCTGCCCGCCGTGTGCACGTGCAGCATGGAGGCGGATCAGTCGCTGACGATCCGGGTCTGTGATTGCATGACGGGCAAAGTAGATTTGGTGGCGACCCATGTACCGCTATGGGCACTGGACAGTCCCCACGCAATCGCCTCGCTGGTGGCGGATATGCGTCAGGAAATCGAAGCTCACAAAGGTACCCAGACGACGTTCTTCAGCTGAAAGGGCGACACGCCGCACCACTCGGGTGGTGCGGCTCGCGCTGACTATTCAGGAGGGTATTTTCCGCGAAATCTCTTCAAACGTGTCGCCATCTACGGCGGCCAACAACTTTTTGTCATCTTTGAGCGTCGCCAGGAAGGTCACTTCGGTTTCTTTTCCGGCCAGCATGAACCCGGCAATCGCGCCGATAGGGCCGAGGAACATCGCGCCCGCCACGCCGAAGCCGATGGCGTCCTTGATGTTGTTGATCGACTCCTGGTTAGCAACTTCCACGCGCTTGAACGCTGAGAGCGGGAGGGTGATGCCGGGCCACGGGTGAAGCGACGTTCTAAGGGTAAAAACGCCGTCTCTGTACTCTCCATCACCCTGCAGAAAGTCCCCCGCCAGGACAGTGATGCTTGCCATTTTGTCTTCCTCGGACTGGCAATCGGTGAACCACCATTTCGCGCCCGCCTGCAACGTCCGTCAATCGTCGGGCGATGAACTGTTCCGGCCGGGGCATCTATGCTTGTCTCAGGTTGCAACACCTGTCGCGATATTAGACGCAGGCGAACCCGCCCAGGCGCGATTCGCGGGCCTTGTCTTCGTGTAACTGCTTGATAAAAAAGGCTATCGGCAAGCTGGCACGCTCCGTGTATTGCTCATCGCAGACGTTTCTCTTGCCTCCGTCTGCGGTGCGCCGCCGACGGCAGAAACCATAAAAACGATAAGCCACAAAAATAAGAAAGCACCGTGCGAGGTTCGACGTTGATGAAGAGAAGACTCCGATCAGGCCTGAGCGCCAGTCTGCTGGCCGTGGCCGCTTGTGTGGCGCTGCATTCGCCCGACAGCCTGGCAGCCCGCGACGCCCAGACCATCCTCAAGGAAACCTGTCAGGGCTGTCACACCCCCGAAGCCGACAATGCCCTGAGCCGCATCAGCCACCAGCGCAAAACCCCGGAAGGCTGGCTGATGAGCATCGCCCGGATGCAGACCATGCATGGTTTGCAGATCAGCGATGACGACCGCCGCACCTTGGTCAAATACCTGGCCGACACCCAAGGCCTGGCCCCAAGCGAAACCGACGGCGTGCGTTATGCGCTGGAACGTCGACTCAATACCGTCGAGAAATTCGACGATCAGACCAGCCAGATGTGCGGCCGCTGCCACTCCGGTGCGCGAGTCGCCCTGCAACGGCGTCCGGCTCAGGAATGGGAACGCCTGGTCAACTTCCACCTCGGCCAATGGCCGTCTCTGGAATACCAGGCGCTGTCTCGTGACCGCGACTGGTTCGACCTGGCTCGAAAAGACATGGTGCCGCTGTTGACCAAGCGTTATCCGCTGGACAACCCGGCCTGGAAAAAATGGCTGAGTGCGGCTCCCAAAGCCGAAGCGCTGGTGGGTGACTGGAGCTTCAGCGGCCACTTGCCGGGCAAAGGTGAACTGGCCGGCGTGATGAGCGTTACGGCCGATGGCAGCGACTTGTTCAAGGTCAGCGTCAAAGGCCAATACGCCGATGGCAGCCCGTTCAACGGCGAAGGCAGCGCGATTCTCTACACCGGTTACGAATGGCGCGGCAACGTGAGCATCGACGGCGTGACCATGCGTCAGGTGTTCGCTGCCCAGGGCAATGTGATGCAGGGCCGGATGTTCGAGTCCGAGCACGATGAGCGCGGTCTGGACTTCGTTGCCGCCAAACAGGGCAGCAGTCGTTTGCTGGCGGTGCAGCCGGGGTATCTGAAGGCCGGTACCGAAACTGAAGTGACCCTGATCGGCAGCGGTCTGACCGGTAAACCGAGCTTTGGCAAAGGCGTGGACGTGGTTGAAGTCGTCGAGCAAAGCCCTGATCGCATCAAGGTCAAACTCAAGGCCGCCGCCAACGCCCAGCCGGGTCTGCGCAACGTCACCGTCGGTACGCTGAAAGGCCCGACCCTGTCGGTCTACAGCAAGATCAACGAAGTTAAAGTCGTGCCCGAGTTCTCGGTGGCGCGGATCGGCGAGGGCGGTGGTTCGACGCCGAAAGTCCAGGGCCGTTTCGATGCCGAAGCCTGGGGCAAGGGCGCTGATGGCAAGCCGTATCGCATCGGTGTGTTCCCGGCGCAGTGGTCGGTCGAAGCCTTCGACGATCGCGCCAAGGAAGACGAAGACGTCAAGTTTGCCGGCACCATGCAGGCCGACAGTGGCGTGTTCACACCCGGCGATGCCGGGCCGAACCCGCAACGCAAGATGTCCACGAACAATGCCGGCAACCTCAAGGTGATCGCCGCCGTCGACGACGCAGGGAAATCCCTGACCGGCGAGGGCCACATGATCGTCACCGTGCAACGCTGGAACAATCCACCCATTCCATGAGTTAGCTGATCTTTAACGGTTTCGGACATCTTTTTGGAATGACCGCAGGTCCCGTCAAACGGGGTTTGCACAGGAGGTTGCAATGGGCGCTATTTTAAATCTGGTCGAACGGAACCTGCACGAAGTGCACGTCGATGCCGACCGCATGCTGTTCCACATCCCCAGCAGTTCGCTGTTCGCCAGCGATGAGCTGACGGGCACCATCATCGATACCTTGCGCGGTCCCGGCTGTTCGTCGGAGGACCTGATTGAACGTCTGGCATCGCGTTTCAACGGCGAGGAAATCACTGAGACCCTGCGCGAGTTGATGTCCCTGGAACTGGTCAGCGACGGCTCGCCGCTGACCCCGGACATCGGCACCAAACGGGTCGAGCGCACGGCGATCAATACCGTGGTGCTCAACGTCAATACCGGCTGCAATCTGAGCTGCACCTACTGCTACAAGGAAGACCTCGACAAGCCGTCGGCCGGCAAGAAAATGGACGTCGAAACGGCCGTCGCGTCGGTGGAAATGCTGCTGCGCGAATCACCGGATGAAGAGCGTTTCACCGTGGTGTTTTTCGGTGGCGAGCCGCTGAGCAATCGCAAGCTGATCGAGTACATGGTCGATTATTGCGAGAAGCGCTTCCGCGAGGCGGGCAAGTTCGTCGAGTTCGTCATGACCACCAACGCGACGCTGCTCACCGAAGAGACCGTGGACTACCTCAATGCTCACCGCTTCGGGCTTTCGGTGAGTATCGACGGGCCAAAAACCGTGCACGACCGCAACCGCATCACCGTGGGCGGGCAGGGCACGTATGACGTGGTGCGGCGCAAGGCCGAGATGCTGCTGTCGCGCTACAACAGCCGTCCGGTCGGTGCCCGCGTGACCCTGACCACCGGCGTCACCGATGTGGAAACCATCTGGGATCACCTGTTCAACGAACTGGGTTTCGCCGAAGTCGGCTTTGCCCCGGTGACCTCCGGCGACATCAGCACCTTCAACTTGTCCAGCGACGAACTGATCGAAGTCTTTGCCAGCATGAAGAGGCTGGGTCGTCGTTATCTGGAAGCCGCGCTGGAGCACCGCAACATCGGTTTTTCCAATCTGCACCAGTTGATCACTGACATCCATGAAGGCCACAAAAAAGCCCTGCCTTGCGGCGCGGGCCTGAAGATGCTGGCGGTGGATCACAAGGGTGAACTGAACCTTTGCCACCGGTTTACCGGTTCATCACTGCCGACCTTCGGCAACGTTCACAGCGGTGTGAAACAGGTGGAGTTGAATGACTTCCTGTCCCAGCGCCTGGACCGCACCAACACCGGTTGCGAAGACTGCCAGATCCGCAATCTCTGCTCCGGCGGCTGCTACCACGAGAGCTACGCCCGTTACGGCGACCCGACCCACCCGACCTATCACTACTGCGAACTGATGCGTGACTGGGTCGACTTCGGCATCGAGGTCTACACCCGGATCATGGCCCACAACCCTGCGTTTATCAGCAGCTACATCACTCCGCGCAAGGCCCACTGATATGAAACATCTCAAGGCAATCAATAACAAAGCGTTGAAACTCGATGAGGCCGCGGCCGAAAACCGTATCGAAGAAGTGGTGGCGATGAGCTCCGTTGCAGGCTGCGCCTCGACCACTGACCCGGGTTGGGAAATCGATGCGTTTGGCGGGGTGTCGTCGTTGTGCCAGCCGATGGAAGCCGACCTGTATGGCTGCTCCGACCCTTGCTGGTGGCCGGCCCAGGTGCCCGACATGATGAGCACCTATCCGGACTGGAACAAGGATGCCCAGGCGTCCAATGACAACTGGCGCAACCTCGGCACTGTCTTCCCAAAAGACAAGTGATCGGACATGAAGAAGGATTCCAGCATGCATCGCATCAAAGCCTGCGGCCTGGCCGCGTTCGCCGTCCTGAGCGTCTGTTCAATCAACGTTCTGGCCGATGAAAACACTGCATTACAAGCCGGTCACGAGTACATGGTGACCACCAATTACCCGAACAACCTGCACGTGCTCGACCTGGCGACGGACACCTTGTTCAAGACCTGCAAGATGCCGGACGCCTTCGGTCCGGGCACCGTGCAATTGTCGCCGGACCGCAAGACCGCCTACGTGTTGAACAATCACTACGCGGATGTCTACGGCGTTGAACTCGACAGCTGTAAGCAGGTGTTCCACGCCAGCATCACCCAGAAACCGGGGGAGAAAGCCAAGTCGATGTTCGCCTTCACCCTCAGCCACGACGGCAAGGAGCTGTTTGCCATCGCCAATCCGACGTTGATGCTCAACGACCGCTATGAAGTGCAACAACCGCGGCTCGATGTGTACGCCACCGACGCAGGTATGGACGCCAAACCCCTGCGCAGCTTCCCGGCGCCACGGCAGTTGACCATCATGCAGAGCGGTGACGACGGTACGCTGTATGTGGCGGGGGCGGACGTCTACAAGGTCGATGTGAAGACCGGCAAGTTCGACGTACTGATCCCCAGTCGTCACTGGAAGCGCCCGAACTACAGCGCGCCAGACGTTCTTTACGTGTGGAACCAGCAGACCTATCGCCATGATTTCTCGCTGCTCTACACCGCGGCGAAATTCAAGGACAAGAAGCAGGATCCTGCCACCGCTGAGTACCTCTACGGGCTGTTCAGCATCGACCTGAAAACCGGCAAGACCGAAACCACCGACTTCGGCCCGCTGACGGAAATCTACTTCAGTGGCATGCGCTCGCCCAAGGATCCGAACCTGATGTTTGGCGTGCTCAACCGCTTGGCCAAGTACGACATCAAGGAGAAGAAAATGCTCCAGGCGGCGACGCTGGATCATTCTTACTACTGCATTTCCTTCAACAAGGACGGTAGCAAGATCTACTTGGCGGGGACGTTTAATGACGTGGCGATTTTTGATCCGGAGAGCATGAAACAGATTGGCAGCATCAAGTTGCCGGGTGGGGATATGGCGATCACGACGGCGCAGATATTTGTCCGGTAACTTGTGGCGTCTGAACTGACGCCTTCGCGGGCAAGCCTCGCTCCTACAGGTTCGAAGTGATCGCACTATTTGGTACGACGCGACCCTGTAGGAGCGAGGCTTGCCCGCGAAGAGGCCCTCAGCATCACCGAAGTACTACGCCCCAGGCACCGGGCAACCCATATCCCCTTCCTGACACTTCAAATAATTCTTGAAAGTCTCCACCCGCGCCTTGGTCAATTCAGTCACGCAGTTGCTGTAGATCAGCGGATACACACTCCCGCCTTCCACCCCGGCACTCGCGAACTTGCACTCGGCATCCCGAAACGCAATCCACGAACGCTGTGCCCCGAGCAGCAGCTTTTTGCTGTCCGGGTTGCTCTTCAAACGCTGGGTGATCTGCTGGTAAAGCGCATTCAACTCCTTGTCCGCCGCCTTGTTCTGCTGTGCCGCGCACTGATTCATCGTGGCCTGGTCAGTGGCGTTGTCGCAGTCCGCCGCGTGGGCAACGGTGGTGAGCAGCAAAGGCGTCAGGGCCAGGAGGAAGCGTGGTTTCATGAGGGAGGCTCGTCGAGACATGGAAAATTGAGATGCAGTGTAGCGAAGCGGTGTCAGCTTTCGACAGGTGCGCGTGAGGCCGCGAGCAGATTATCTGCGTGCGCCTCGATCTCTTCACGCATGTGTAGCTTTGCCAGCCAGCCTTCGGGAATGCCCCGCACACCATAATGAGCGCCGGCCAACTGGCCTGCGATCGCGGCGGTGGTATCGGCATCGTCGCCCAGGTTTGCGGCTTCCAGGATGCAGGCTTCAAAACTGTCGGAATGGTGGAAGCACCATAAAGCCGCTTCCAGTGATGCAACGCAGTAACCACTGCCACGGATATCTTTTTTGCATCTGCCGAGATAGTCGCCTCGAGCGATGGCTTCGACCTTGGGTTCCAGAAATGTCGTCTCTGGAACGTTGCGCAGGCTGGATCTGGACGCACCCTGCAACGCCTTGCTGATCAACTCGGCAAACAATTGGCAGCATTCAACGGCTTCCGGCGCGGCATGGGTAGTCAGTGAACTGTTCGCAGAAAACGTCCTGACTCGGTCGTGATCCGGGAAGTAATACAGAACCACCGGTAACAGCCTCATCAGCGACCCGTTGCCGGCGGTGTAAGGATCGCTGGAGCCGGCGAAGGGATTGCCGGTTTGCTGAAAACGCGTCAGGGCGTCACGCACGGTCATACCAATATCGAAGCATTCGCCGGTTGAGCTCATGTAGCCCGATTGCCACCAATTGAGGTAGCGGCCCATCTGGTCAGCCGCATCGAACCCTTTTTTTGCCAACAAGCTTTCGGCCAGGCAAAGAGTCATCGAGGTGTCATCGGTCCAGTGCCCTGGCTTCAGGTTAAAGGGACCGCCGCCGACCATATCGGTTAAAGGTATGAACGAGCCACGAGGTCGGAATTCGACGCTGGTGCCAACTGCATCGCCGCAAGCCAGACCCAGCAGGGCTCCGCGATAACGTTCCGTGAGTGAGGACTGCATGAATCTTCCTTGTCTGGTCAATGTCGTCGCTGCAAACGGTAGCAGTTCCAGAACGTTGGCTCTCGTTCTCAAACCAGAACTTGTGGTCAGAAATGCCGCCGAATATTTCAGACATGCTTGATAACAACTACCCATTGATACAACTTTAAGGTTGGTCTTGTGGTCTTACAGGCCTACTGTTCAGTACAGGAGGTGACTTATGAACCCAGCATCAGATCGCATCGAAAGGAAAATCCTGCTCAAAGTACCGCGCTCGCACGTGTGGCGCGTGCTGGCCAATGCCGAAGCCTTCGGGCAGTGGTTTGGCGTGGCGCTGGAGGGCAAGCGCTTTGTCGCCGGTGAATGGACGCAAGGGCAGATTACTTACCCGGGTTATGAGCACTTGCTGTGGAATGTGCTGGTGGAGCGGGTCGAGCCGGAGCGGGTGTTTTCGTTTCGCTGGCATCCGTATGCCGTGGAGCCTGAAGTCGATTACTCCCAGGAGCCCACCACGCTGGTCAAGTTCGAGCTCGAAGACATGGATGAAGGCACGTTGCTGAAGGTCACCGAGTCCGGTTTTGATCACATCCCGCAGACGCGCAGGCTCAAGGCTTTCCGCATGGACAGCCGTGGCTGGGATGAGCAGATGAGCAATATCGAAGAATTTCTGAAGACCGGCGCCAAGGCTCGGGAGCGTCAGGAAGAGTAAAGCTGCATGTTTGAAACCTGGTTGAAACACTGGGCCCTGGTGCCAGACGGTGAACCGATCTTCACGCCCGGCAGTCGTTTGCTGCCGGTACGGATGGGTGATTTGCCGGCCATGTTGAAGGTCGCTGTCGATGCCGAGGAAAAGTTCGGTAATCTGCTGATGACCTGGTGGGACGGCGAGGGTGCTGCGCGGGTTTACGCTCATCATGGCGATGCGTTGCTGCTGGAACGTGCCGAGGGCGAGCGATCACTGATGCACATGGCGCTCAACGGCCAGGATGACGAGGCCAGCCGGATCCTGTGTGCGGCGCTGGCTCGTTTACACGCAGCGCGTCCATCATCGCCGCCGCCGCTGATTCCCTTATCGTCATGGTTCTCTTCCTTGCGCATGGCCGCCGAACAGCAGGGCGGCACTTACGTGCTCAGTCTGAAAACTGCCGAAGCGTTGCTCGCCGAGCCGCAGGATGTGGTGGTTTTGCACGGCGATATGCATCACGACAATGTTCTGGATTTCGGCCCGCGAGGCTGGCTCGCTATCGATCCCAAGCGGGTGATCGGCGAACGCGGGTTCGATTACGCCAACCTGATCTGCAATCCCGAATTGCCGACGGCGACTGATCCGCAGCGCTTCAAAAAACAGATCGAGGTCGTGGCCCAGGCAGCGGGGCTGGAGCGTCAACGGCTGCTGCAATGGGTGTTGGCGTTTGCCGGGTTGTCGGCAGCATGGTTTCTCGAGGATAACGCTGACCTTGCGGCACGCGGTCAGCTGCAGGCCGCTGAACTTGCGGCTTTCATGCTGATTGGCTGAGGCGTCTAAGGGTTTTCGGAAGGGCGGGTATAGCGAATGTCTTACACGCGATGGTAGCTATGTCGTCTGTTGCACATTGGATCCGAAGCGTAATCTAGCCTTATCAACTGAAGCACAGGAAGTGCTCCAGGATCACGGATGATCGACCATTAGCAAGGATTCGCTTCCGACAGGGAGTCGAAATGGTCTTGGGAAAACCCGCTTCGGCGGGTTTTTTTTCGCCTGCTGAAAAGTGGGTCACAGTCCTTGTGGGAGTGAGCATTTTTGATCTTATGGTCAAAGGCTTACACCGGCTAGCGGGTATGTCGTCTTTTGTTGCTTCACCGATACGCCTATTCTGGATCCATCAACTGAAGCACAGGGAGTGCTCAGGATCAGGGATGATCGACCATTGGCCAGGATGGCTGCCGACAGGATGTCGAAAATGGTCTTGAGAAACCCGCCGAAGCGGGTTTTTTTTCGCCTGTCGAAAAGTACCGCTACAGCCTGGCCGCCGCCCGCTCAGTGATCTGCGCCCTTTGCTGCAGGGATGGCGCCGCACGCCGATGCGCTTCTGCCAATACGCTCGGCGGCGCTGTTTCGGGGCTGCCTGCCTGGAAAGGGGGGGCCGGGGCGTATTCCAGCTGCAATTGCACCAGCTCGGCCGTGTCCTTATCGAACAACTCGGCCGCCAGAGTCAGGGCAAAATCGATCCCTGCGGTAATCCCGCCGCCGGTCAACAGATTGCCGTCGCGCACGACGCGATCCTTCACCGGTATCGCCCCCAAAGGCGCCAACAATTCGTGATAAGCCCAGTGCGTGGTCGCGCGTTTGCCCTTCAGCAGACCAGCCGCGCCGAGCACCAGCGCGCCGGTGCACACCGACGTGACATAACGCGCATTCGCCGCTTGGGCCTTGATAAACGCCAATGTCTGCTCATCTTCCATCAACGGTCCGACACCGCTGCCCCCGGGAATGCAGATCACATCGAGTGGTGGGCAATCATCGAAGGTCGTGGTCGGCTTCAGCACCAGCCCGGTGCTCGAAGTAACCGGCACCAGGTCTTTCCAGATCAGATGCACCTTCACGTCCGGCAGCGAGGCCAGCACGTCGTAAGGGCCGGTGAGGTCCAGTTGTTGAACCTGTGGAAACAACAGAAAACCGATCTGCAACGTCATGGTGTTTTTCTCATGAAGTGGGTGGACGGCTTCACTCTAGGCTCGTAGGATCTGGCGTATACGCCAATCACCCCACGAATTACGCCAATCATGCCGAAGACCATTCATGTGCTCGCGTTCGCCAACGTGCAACTGCTCGACGTCACCGGGCCGTTGCAGGTGTTCGCCTCGGCCAACGACATCGCCCGTCAACAAGGCTTGCCGG
>NZ_LT607566.1:157015-166022 GCF_900095275.1 Pseudomonas sp. UMAB-40 | reverse complement strand
GCCGTTGCCCGAGCAAGGCAGCGACACCTTGATCATCGCCGGCGGCTGGGGTGTTTACGCGGCGGCGGAAGATGAGTCGCTGGTGGCCTGGGTGCGTGAACATGCGACGGGGTGTCGGCGGGTGTCATCGGTGTGCACCGGGGCGTTTTTACTGGCGGCCAGTGGTTGGCTCGATGGTCGGCGGGTGGTGACTCACTGGACCCGTTGCGAACAATTGGCGCAGCAGCATCCCCTGTTGCGGGTCGAACCCAATCCGATCTTTATCAACGACGGCCCGGTCTGGACCTCGGCCGGTGTCACGGCTGGCATCGACCTTTCATTGGCGATGGTCGAGGAGGATCTCGGGCGCACGATGGCCCTGGAAGTCGCCCGGCAACTGGTGGTGTTCCTCAAGCGTCCGGGCGGTCAGTCGCAGTTCAGCGTGACCTTGTCCCTGCAAAAGGAAGACAGCCGGTTCGACGAACTTCACGCCTGGATCAGCGAAAATCTCACCATGGACCTTGGAATCCCGACACTCGCCTTGCAGGCCGGCATGAGCGAACGCAGCTTCGTTCGCCATTACCGCGCCGACACCGGCCAGACGCCGGCGCGGGCAATCGAACTGATCCGGGTCGAGACCGCGCGACGCTTGCTCAGTGATACCGGTCTGCCAATCAAACGGGTGGCGGTGCAGTGCGGGTTCGGCAGTGAAGAAACGCTTCGACGCAGTTTCCTGCGGGCCATGGGCGTAACGCCGCAAGCGTATCGCGAGCGGTTTTCTGTCAGCGCTGAAGCAGATCCAGTATTGCCTTGAGTGTCGCTTCGGGCGCTTCTTCGGGAATGTTGTGGCCAACGCCCGCCAGCACTCGTCGCTCATAAAACCCAGTGAAATGTTCGATGTCCTCATCGATCTCCTCGGCCGGTCCGACGCCATCGTCGGCACCACACAGGGAAATCGTCGGGACGCTGATCGGCGGCTGCTTGGTCAGCGCTTTTTCCATCCACTCCAGTGCCGGGTCCCCTGGCGTGTACATGAATCGGTGACGGTACGAGTGAATCACCACCTCGACGAAATCCGGGTTGTCGAAGGCCGGCGCGCTCAGCGGGTAGCGCTCAGGGCCTTTGGCCCAGGTCGGCGACCATAATTTCCAGAGCAATTCGCACAAGTCCCGGCGATTCTTCGTCAGGCCTTCGACCCCGCGCGGGGTGTGAAAGTAATACTGATACCAGAGGCGATGCTCGGTTTCCGGGGCCTGCGGCTGGGTGGAACCGGGGATATTCTGCAGGTTGTAGCCGTCACCGGTCACCAGACAGCGAACCCGCTCCGGCCAAAGCGCCGCCACGATGCACGCCGCCCGACCGCCCCAGTCGTAGCCGCAGAGCGTGGCCTTGGAGATGGCCAGCGCGTCCATCAGGTCCAACAGATCCTGGGCGAGCGCGGCTTGCTGGCCGGAGCGCAGGGTGTCGGGGCTGTTGAAACGGGTCGGGCCGTAGCCGCGCAGGTACGGAACGATAACGCGGTAGCCCCGAACGGCGAGGGCCGGGGCGATTTCGTCGTAGCCGCGTGGGGAGTAAGGGAAGCCGTGGAGGAGGATGATAGGGTCGCCGGTGGCAGGGCCGTGTTCTTCGTAGGCGACCATCAACACCGAGGTTTTGGTGTACTGGATCAACGCTTCATTGTTCATGGGACACTCCAGAAGTGTTTTTTTGAAACGAATGATGCAAATCGACCAGAGTGCCGCCGACTCAGACCTCGACTTCCGCCACCTGGTTGAAGTACTTCGACCGGTCCGGCGTAAACGTCACCACCATCCTGGTCCGCGAACACGTCAGAGGCCGCTCTTCACCCAGGTCAACATCCAGATCTTCCCCACGCAAACCCTGCCACTGGGCCAGGTATTTCAAGGATCCGTACTTTTCGAGTTTCTTCAGGCTGCGGCTGACGCCACCTTTCCAGCCCAGCACCGGCAACTCACCGACAAGGCAGCGTTGGGCGAGTTCGGGGAAACGGGCGGCGCGTTGGCGACCGATTTCCCAGCATTTGATCAGGCCCTTGTCGTGGGCTTCCCACAGTTCATCGCGGTTCAGGCCGGAACGGAGTGGGGAATCGATGGGGCGGTGGATACGCTGGCTCATTCTGCTTCCTTGAATTCGGGTTTTATCGGGCAGCTCCGCTGCACCCGTTGACTGTGGATGGTAGGGGGCGATGTAACGGCTGGCAACAAACGATTTCGGGCTGTTGGAATGGACGGTTTCGGGTGATTGAGCAGGTTTGTTTAATGGTTGTAGGTGCTTGCCCTGCATTCGCCACTGGTTTTGCGGGCAGGCAGTAAGTCCGGTGTATGGCTGACGGCCTCTTCGCGGGCAAGCCTCGCTCCCACAGGTTTCGTGTCCGTCCGCAAAAAGCATGTTCGACACAAGCCCCCTGTGGGAGCGTGGCTTGCCTGCGAAGGAGGCGACGTCGGTTTCAAGGCTGCCAGTAATTCTTCTCCCCACTCAATTTCCGATCCAGAAAACTCGCCGCACTGATCAGCGCCAGGTGCGTCAGCGCCTGCGGTGTGTTGCCCAGATGCCGCGCATGGCTGTCGAACTCTTCGGCGTACAACCCCAGCGGATTGGCGTACCTGAGCAACTGTTCAAACTCCAGGTGCGCCTTTTCCACCTGGCCCGCCCGGGCCAGGCATTCGACGTACCAGAACGAACACGCGGCAAAGGCGCCTTCGGTGCCGCTGAGGCCGTCAATCTGGCTGTCTTCGTTGCGGTAGCGATAAACCATGCCGTCGCGGACCAGGGTTTTCTGGATGGCGTCGAGGGTCGACAACCAGCGCGGGTCCTTGGCGCTGACGAAGCGCACCAGTGGCATCAGCAGCATCGAACCATCCAGCGCGGTGCCGCCGATGTGCTGCACGAAATGCCCGCGTTCTTCGTTCCAGAAGTTGTCCCAGATGTCGGCGTAAATCGCCTGGCGGGTCTGGTCCCAGCGGGCGAACGGCGCGGGCAGGGAGCGTTTGGAGGCCAGGCGAATGGCCCGGTCCAAGGCCACCCAGCACATCAGCCGCGAGTGCAGGAAGTGATGCTGTTCGCCACGCATTTCCCAGATGCCCACATCCTCTTGCTGCCAGGTTTCACAGACTTGATCCACGACTTCCACCGCGTGTTGCCAGCCTTCGTGGGAGATGGCGTCGCCGTATTTGTTGACCAGGTACACCGCGTCCATCAGCTCGCCAAAGATGTCGAGCTGGACCTGATCGTAAGCCTGATTGCCGATGCGCACCGGCGTCGCGCCGCCGTGGCCGGACAGATGCGAGAGCTCGGTTTCCGGCAGTTCCTGGCGACCGTCGATGGCATAGAGGATGTTGAGTTTCTTCGGTTTGCCCTGACAATCGCTGACCCGCCCGCGCAGCCAGCGCATGTAATCGTTGGCTTCCTGAACGAAGCCCAGACGCATGAACGCGTAGACGGTGAACGAGGCGTCGCGGATCCAGGTGTAGCGGTAGTCCCAGTTGCGCTCGCCGCCGGGCGTTTCCGGCAGGCCGAACGTCGCCGCGGCAAGGATCGCCCCGTGTTTGCGCGAGGTCAGCAGCTTCAGGGCCAGGGCGGAACGGTTGACCATTTCCCGCCAGCGACCTCGGTAGTTGGACTGGCCCGTCCAGTCACGCCAGAACTTCAGCGTGCGCTCCAGGCACAACCCGGCGGCGCCTTCCTTGAAACGCGGGTCGTCGATGCCGCCGAGCAGGAATTCCGCGTTCTGGTCCTGTTTGAGGGTGAATTCGGCGACGGCCGCGTTGCCGTCGATACGCAAGGTCTGATCCGATGACAGGCGCAGTGAGGGCTGATCGTCGGCCTCGAAAGCCACGTCTTTTTCATCCATACGCGCGCGGGTCCTGGCGCGAGCGTAGTCATGCCGCACGGCGCAACGCATGTGAAAGGTCGCCTGGCCGCTGACCACCCGAACCCGGCGCATCAGCACCGGCAGATCATCTTCGCTGTCACCGATGGGCAGCAGGTCGGTGACTTCAACCACGGCGCGGTCGCTGAGCCAGCGGGTTTGCAGCACGTTGGTGTCGGGCAGGTAAATCTGTTCGCGGCGGGCATCGGGCAGGTCCGGCGACAATTGGAAAACACCGGCCTCGGGCGTATCCAGCAGCGAGCAGAAGATCGACGGGCTGTCGAATTCCGGCCAGCAGAAAAAGTCGACGCTGCCCTTGTCATTGACCAGCGCCGCGCTGCGCATGTCGCCGATGATGCCGTGAGCATCGATCGCACTTTGTCGCTCGGGATGATGATCAGCCATTGCCGCGAAACTCCGGATAGAGGCTCATGCCGCCGTCGATGAACAGGGTCGTCCCGACGATGTAGTCGGAGGCATCGGAAGCGAGGAAGACCACCGCATTGGCGATGTCCTCGACTTCGCCGACCCGGCCATAAGGAATGAGTTTGAGTAGATCCTGCAGGTGGTCGCCCGAGGTGGCATCGCGATTGATCGCCGTGTGAATTGCCCCCGGTGCGATGCCATTGATGCGGATGCGCTGGTGGCTGACTTCCTGGGCGAGGGTTTGCATCAGCATGTCCACGCCGCCCTTGGACGCGGCGTAATTGACGTGACCGGCCCAGGGAATCCGTTGGTGCACCGAGCTCATGTGGATGATTTTGCCGGCGGCCCGGGACACGCCTTTGCGGATGCCTTGCTTGTTGAAAATCCGCAGGGCGGCGCGGGCGCAAAGGAATTGGCCGGTGAGGTTGACGCCGATCACCTGGTTCCAGTCGGCGAGGGTCATGTCCACGGCTGACGCGTCTTTTTGCATACCCGAATTGGCCACCAGAATGTCCAGCGAACCGAACGCTTCGAGGGTTTGCGCGAACAGCCGTTCGACGTCTGCTTCGTTGGAGACATCGGCACCGAGGGCCAGGGCGCGACCGCCATCAGCGTTGATCTGCCGGGCCAGTGCTTCGGCGGGTTCAGCCTGGGAATGGTAGTTGATCACCACAGCAGCCCCAGCGGCAGCCAAAGCCTTGGCAGCGCCTGCGCCGATGCCGGAACTGGCACCGGTGACGAGGGCGACTTGTTGGTCGAGGGAAATCTGCATCAGCGTGAGCGCCTTGGGTTGAGGGCTTAACTAGCTGACTGACGGGGGCTGGCGAGAGTTCAGGGCAGACCATGAAAAGATCTTAATCTTCGTGCATTCAGCGCAAGCGTTTGATGATCAGGTTGGTCAGTCCATGAAGGCGGTCGGTTCTGCCTGCCAGGGTTTTCAATGCGTCATGTGCTTGCTCACCCAGTTGGTGCGCAAGCTCTGTGGAGCGCTCCAGTCCGAGTACCGAGACATAGGTCGGCTTATGGGCTGCGGCGTCCTTGCCGGCGGTTTTTCCCAGGGTTTGCGTGTCCGAAGTCGCATCGAGAATGTCGTCGACAATCTGAAACGCCAGGCCGAGGGCGGCCGAATAGCGATCCAGGCTTTCGAGGTTCAGCACCGTATGTTCTGCACACAGCGCGCCCATGCGCACGCTGGCCTGGATCAGGGCGCCGGTCTTCATCCGGTGCATCTGTTCCAGCAGCGCCAGGTCGATTTCGGTATCGATGCTGGAGATGTCGATCATCTGGCCGCCAGCGATGCCACTGGAGCCGCACGCCGTGGCCGCTTCGCCCATCAATCGGGCTTTTGTGTTTTCCGGTACCGGCGCCCGACTCAACACTTCAAACGCGCGGGCCAGTAAGGCGTCGCCCGCCAGAATCGCGGTCGCTTCGTCGTATTGCACGTGTACCGTGGCCACGCCACGCCTCAGGGAATCGTTGTCCAGAGCAGGGAGATCGTCGTGTATGAGGGAGCTGACGTGAATCAATTCCAGCGCGGCGCCCACCACATCCAGCGCTTCGAGTGAGGCCGCGGCGGCTTCACCGGCGGCATGGCACAGCAGTGGACGCAAGCGTTTTCCAGCGCCCAACGCGGCGTATCTCATTGCTTCATGCAGGCGCGTCGGATGCTTGTCGCTGGCAGGCAACGCGTGTTTCAGTGCTGACTGGATGCGCTGCACAACCTCTTGCTTCCAGGCTTCGAACGTAAACAAAACCGGAGACGGCTGCTTTTCCGCCAAGGGTGTGGTTGAAACCGTCCGCGAGCGGTCATTCATGAGCGGGTGCTCCTTTTCGCTCGGCAACCGCTTGCTGGCCGGCTAGGGCTTGGTCTTTCCAGGCGTTTAGCCCGGTAGGTCCGATGATTTCGAGCACCCTGCGGAACCAGATAGTGAAGGTCTCGGGCGCAGCGGCAATACGCTGCGCAAGCTCGGGCAGCGTTTGCCGTTGCCAGTCATTGGCTTCTTCGGGATTGGCGACGGGCTCGCAATCGGTGACCCCGACGAATATGTGGCCGTACTCGTACTCGATGAGCTGGTTTGACACCGGCTCACGGTAGAGAAGGGTAAAGACTTTACGCAACGGACACGTGATACCCATTTCTTCAAACAAGCGCCGTTTCGCTGCGGCAGCGGTCCGTTCGCCCGGGCGGGGATGACCGCAGCAGGTATTGCTCCACAAGCCTTGGGAATGGTATTTGCCGAACGCACGCTGTTGCAGCAGCAGGCGGCCGTCGCTGTCAAAAATGAGGATTGAAAAGGCGCGGTGCAAGAGGCCCTGTTGATGGGCTTGCAACTTCTCGGCGATACCTTTTTTACGATCCTGTCGGTCAACCAGGATAAGAAATTCGTCCATAGCCAGACTCCATGGTGTCTTCGCTACCGGACCTTTACTGCTGACCAGACGACGTAGGGAAATTCAGACGTGTACTTGTATAAATCGGAATCTAGTCAAGACTTTTGCCCTCTGCAAATTTCCGTTAGACCGTTTTTCTTGTCTTGTTAAAGCGCCCGCAGGTGTGCCGAACTAAGTGTTCTGTACAAGGTTTGCCCCCTGACTAATTCCCGCCGTACCTCATCCGTTCTCTTGATAGACAACTTTTCGAGGTAAGCCCGGTGACCCAGCTGACATTGCTGTGCCTGCCCTATTCAGGCGCGAGCGCCATGGTCTACAGCCGCTGGCGGCGCAAACTGCCGGAATGGCTCAAGCTGCAGCCGGTGGAACTGCCGGGGCGTGGCGCGCGGTATGGCGAGCCGTTGCACACCGACATGCGACGCTTGGCGCTGCAGCTCGCCCAGGAACAAAAAGCCACGCTTAAGGCGCCATACGCATTGTTCGGTCATAGTCTGGGCGCGTTGCTGGCCTGTGAAATGGCCCATGCGTTTCGCTCGCTGGGCTGCCCGGAACCAGTGGCGCTGTTCGCCTCGGGCACGGCTGCACCCACCCTGCGGGCCGACTACGATCGCGGTTTCGCCGAGCCCAGGACCGATGCCGAGTTGATCGATCAACTGCGCACCCTCAATGGCACCAGCGAAGAAGTGTTGGCCAATGAAGAGCTGATGAGCCTGACGCTGCCGGTCCTGCGTGCGGACTTCCTGCTGTGCGGGCGCTTCGAGCCGCAGCAGCGTCCCTTGCTCAAATGCCCGGTGCACGTGCTCGGCGGCAAAGATGATCGGGCCACCACCGAGCAGTTGATCGGCTGGAGCAAGGAAACCCACGGCAGTTTTTCCGTGGACATGCTGGCCGGCGGGCACTTCTTTATCCATGAGCACGAGGCCAAGGTGCTGCGGGTGATCAAGGATCAGCTCGACGTGCATCATCGCCGGCATGGCTTGATGGCCGTCAGCTAACAGATCTCAAGCTTCACCCAATACCTGTGGGAACGGCGGTGCGACGATTCGACTTGCCCGCGATAGCGGTCGGACATTCAGCATCAGTGTTGACTGATATGCCCCCATCGCGGGCAAGCCCGCTCCCACAGTGATCGTCGGCGTGCTCACAGACTTCGCTTCACCCTCCTTCCTGATACTTGTTCTCATTCGCTAATTTTTCCGGCCTGCATTCGTTTTATAGGGACGACGTGCCTTTGTGCTTCCCGCCACTGATCCGGATGCTTAGAAATGAATGCTGAAGACTCCTTGAAACTTGCTCGCCGGTTTATCGGGTTGCCCCTGGAAAAGCGCCAGATGTTCCTTGCGGCCTTGCAAAAGGAAGGCGTTGATTTCGCCCGGTTCCCCATTCCTGCCGGCGTCGAAGCCGAGGATCGCCAGGCGCTGTCGTATGCCCAGCAACGCATGTGGTTTCTCTGGCAGCTGGACCCGCAAAGCGGCGCCTACAACCTGCCCGGCGCGGTGCGTCTGACCGGGCGTTTGAGCCTGCCGGCGCTGGAGCAAGCCTTTGCCAGCCTGGTGGCGCGTCACGAAACCCTGCGCACGGTGTTCCAGCGCCAGGCCGACGACACGTTGCTGCAAGTGCCGGCCAGCGCGCCGTTGGTCATCGATCATGTAGATTTCAGCGCGTTATCGGCCACGGAGCGCGAAGTGGCCGTCGCCCAAGTGGCGGAGCAGCAATCGGTGTTGCCATTTGATCTGTCGGTCGGCCCGCTGCTGCGCGTCACCTTGCTCAAGCTCGCCGCCGAAGAACACGTCTTGCTGCTGACCCTGCACCACATCGTTTCCGACGGCTGGTCGATGAACGTGCTGATCGACGAATTCATCCGCTGCTACAACGCCTTTGAGGCGGGTGCGCAACCGCCACTCGCGCCATTGCCGATCCAGTACAGCGACTACGCCTTGTGGCAACGCCGCTGGCTGGAGGCGGGCGAGCAGGCGCGTCAACTCGACTACTGGCAGGCGCAACTGGGTGACGAGCATCCGGTGCTGGAACTGCCCACCGATCACCCGCGCCCGGCGATGCCGAGCTATCGCGGCACCCGTTACGAATTCGCGGTCGACGCACAACTGGCCGAGCAATTGCGGGCCACGGCGCAGAAACACAACATCACTCTGTTCATGCTGTTGCTCGGCGCCTTCAACGCGCTGTTGCATCGCTACACCGGACAGACTGACATCCGTGTCGGCGTGCCGATTGCCAACCGCAACCGCGCCGAGATCGAAGGCCTGATCGGCTTCTTCGTCAACACCCAGGTGTTGCGCACCCGACTCGACGGCCAGACCC
>NZ_LT607566.1:101921-156962 GCF_900095275.1 Pseudomonas sp. UMAB-40 | reverse complement strand
GAGCGCCTGGTCGAGGCGCTGAAACTGGAACGCAGCCTTAGCCACACGCCACTGTTCCAGGTGATGTACAACCACCAGCCGCAGGTTGCGGACATTTCCACGGTCAGCACCGCCTCCGGCCTGGCGCTGGGCGTGATCGAGTGGGAAGGGCGCACCACGCAGTTCGACCTGACCCTCGATACGTATGAAAAGGGCGGCAAACTGCACGCGGCGCTGACCTACGCCAATGACCTGTTCGACGCCGCGACCATCGCGCGCATGGCGCAGCACTGGACGCATTTGCTGCAAGGCATGGTCAGCGATTCGCGGCAGCGCATCAGTGATTTGCCGCTGCTGGAAAGCGCCGAATACCAGCGCATCGTGCATGACTGGAATCGCGCTGACGAAAGCTTCCCGCAAGACCTGTGCATTCATCAGCTGATCAGCCAACAAGTCGCGGCCAGCCCGGACGCATTGGCGGTGACCTTCGCCACTAAGCAACTGACTTACGCCGAACTCGACGCTCAGGCCAATCGCCTGGCCCACAAGTTGATCGAGCTGGGCGTCGGCCCGGAAGTCCGGGTCGGCGTGGCCATGCAGCGTTCCGACAACGTGCTGGTCGCGCTGCTCGCGGTGCTCAAGGCCGGTGGCGCCTATGTGCCGCTGGACCCGGATTACCCGGCCGAACGCGTTGCCTACATGCTCGAAGACAGCCGCGCCCTGGTGCTGCTGACCGAGCAAACGGTCGCCGCGACGTTGACGGTGGCAGCCGAAACGCAAGTGCTGCTCATGGACGATATGACGTGGACTGCTTACCCGGCCAGCGCGCCGGTCACCCGCGTCACGCCAGACAACCTGGCCTACGTGATCTACACCTCCGGTTCCACCGGCAAACCCAAAGGCGTGGCCATTGCCCATCGCAACGTGCTGGCGCTGATCGACTGGTCGAAATCGGTCTACAGCCGCGAAGACATTCAAGGCGTGTTGGCCTCGACGTCGGTGTGCTTCGACCTGTCGGTGTGGGAACTGTTTGTGACCTTGGCCAACGGTGGCTCGGTGATCATCGCCCGCAACGCCCTGGAATTACCGCAACTGCCGGCCCGGGATCAGGTGCGCCTGATCAACACTGTGCCGTCCGCAATCAATGCCTTGCAGCGCGACGGACAGATCCCGCCGAGCGTGCGCATCATCAACCTCGCCGGCGAGCCGCTGAAGCAGAGCCTGGTGGAGGGGCTGTATCAGCAGCCATCCGTCGAGCACGTCTACGATCTGTACGGGCCGTCGGAGGACACCACCTATTCGACCTGGACCCGCCGTGAAGCGGGCGGTCGCGCGAACATCGGCCGTCCCCTCAAGCACACCGCCAGCTATTTGCTGGACGCCGACCTGCAACCGGTGCCCCAAGGCGTGTCCGCCGAGCTGTACCTGGCGGGCGCCGGCATCACCCGTGGTTACCTGGCGCGACCGGGCATGACCGCCGAGAAGTATGTGCCAAACCCGTTCGCCAGCAACGGCGAACGCCTGTACCGCACCGGCGACCTGACCCGTTATCAGGCCGACGGCTCGCTGCAATACGTCGGGCGTATCGACCATCAGGTCAAGGTCCGTGGTTTCCGCATCGAGCTGGGTGAAATCGAAGCGCGGCTGTTGCAGCAAGCGGCGGTGCGCGAGCTGGCGGTGTTGGCGCAGGACGGCACCAACGGTCAGCAACTGGTCGCCTACATCGTGCCGGCCGATCCGGCGATACTGGACGACGCGGATGCGCAAGCAACCCTGCGTGAATCCCTGAAAGCGGCGCTGCGTCAGCACCTGCCGGACTACATGGTCCCGGCGTTCCTGCTGTTCCTCGCGCAGCTGCCGCTGACCCCCAACGGCAAACTCGACCGCAAGGCCTTGCCGGCGATTGACGGCTCGCAGCAACAGCGCGAGCACGTCGCACCGCGCACAGCGATGGAAAAAGCCCTCGCCGCGATCTGGCAGGATGTGTTGGCCATCGACAACGTCGGCCTTGAAGACAACTTCTTCGAACTGGGCGGCGACTCCATCGTCTCGATGCAAGTGGTCAGCCGGGCGCGCCAGGCCGGGATCGTGTTGAGCCCCAAGGACCTGTTCCAGCACCAGACCGTCCGCAGCCTGGCCCAGGCTGCCCGCAGCGGCGAGCAGACGCTGATCGACCAAGGTCCGGCGAGTGGCGCGGTGGCGTTGGCGCCGGTGCAACAGGGGTTCTTCGAACAAGTAATCCCCGAGCGTCAGCACTGGAACCAGTCGCTGCTGCTGGTGCCGCGCGAGGCGTTGAACGTCGAAGCGCTGGACCGCGCACTTGGACAGTTGCTGACCCATCACGACAGCTTGCGCCTACGTTACGAGCAGACTGCCGACGGTTGGCAGCAAGCCTACGCGGCACCGACCACCGAGTCGGTGTTGTGGCAGCGTCAGGCGCAATCGGTCGAAGCGCTCAACGCGGTGTGCGATGAAGCCCAACGCAGCCTCGATCTGCAAAATGGCCCGTTGATCCGGGCGCTGCTGGTGGCAATGGCGGACGGTTCTCAGCGTTTGCTGCTGGTCATCCATCACCTCGCCGTGGATGGTGTTTCCTGGCGCGTGCTGCTGGAAGATCTGCAGCAGTTCTACAGCGGCAGCACCGTGAAGAGGGCGAAAACCAGCACTTATCAACGCTGGGTTGCCCGTCTGCAAGATCATTTGCCAGTGTTTGAAAACAGCCTCGGTCACTGGCAGGCCAAGCTGCGCGACGCACCGACCGATTTGCCGTGTGACCGCCCGAACGGCGCGCTGCAAAACCGCTTCGAACAAAAACTTGAGATCAAACTCGACGTCGAGCAAACCCGCAAACTGCTGCAACACGCCCCAGCGACATATCGCACCCAGGTCAACGACCTGCTGCTGACCGCGCTGGCACGGGCGGTTTGCCGCTGGAGCGGGCAAGGCAGCACGCTGATCCAGCTCGAAGGCCATGGCCGCGAAGACTTGTTCGACGGCATCGATTTGACCCGCACCGTCGGCTGGTTCACCAGCCTGTTCCCGGTCAACCTGATGCCGTCGAGTGACCTCGGCGCGTCGATCAAGACCATCAAGGAACAATTGCGCGCGGTGCCGGACAAAGGCCTCGGTTACGGCGCGCTGCGTTACCTCGGCACGCCGGCGATGCGCGCCGAACTGGCCGCGTTGCCGCAACCGCGCATCACCTTTAACTACTTGGGGCAGTTCGACCGTCAGTTCGATGACGCCGCGATGTTCGTGCCGTCCACCGAAGGCAACGGCGTGGCCCAGGACCCCTCGGCGCCACTGGGCAACTGGCTGACGGTGGAAGGCCAAGTCTACGGCGGTGAACTGGCGCTGAGCTGGGGCTTCAGCCGCGAGATGTTCGACACGGCGACCATCCAGCGTCTGGCGGACGATTACGCGCTGGAACTCAACGCGCTGATCGATCATTGCTGCGCCCTCGAGATCGCCCAGGCCACGCCGTCGGACTTCCCGCTGGCGCGCATCAGCCAGACGCAACTCGACGAATTGTCGGTCGCGACCCTTGAGGACCTTTATCCCCTGTCGCCAATGCAGCAGGGCATGCTATTCCACACCCTGTACGAACCCGAGGTCGGCGCCTACATCAGTCAGTTGCGTCTGGACATTCAAGGCCTCGACCCACAGCGTTTTGCCCAAGCATGGCAAACCGCGCTGGAACGTCACGACATCCTGCGCAGCAGCTTCCACTGGCAAGGCCTCGACATCGCGCATCAGGCGATTGTTCGCCAGGTCGCGCTGCCGCTTGAAGTGCTGGACGCCACCGACACCGATGCGCTGGCCGACGCCGAACGTGCCCAAGGTTTTGAATTGGGCAGCGCACCGCTGTTTCGCTTGAAGCTGGTACGCATGGGTGCCAATGACTGGCACCTGATCTATACCAGTCACCATATTTTGATGGACGGCTGGAGCAACGCGCAGTTGCTCGCCGAAGTGATCCAGCATTACGCCGCTGGCCAGTCGTTGCCGGCGCCGACCGGGCAATACCGCGATTACCTGGGCTGGTTGCAGCAGCAGTCCGCCGTTGCTGGCGAGCAGTTCTGGAAAGCCGCACTGGCACCGCTGGAAGCACCGACGTTGCTGGCCGAAGCGCTGCGTCCACCGGTTGACGCCGAAGGCAGCGAGGAACTTCGTGTCGCCCTCGACAGTCGCGCAACCCAGCGTCTGGCCGAGTTCGCCCGCCAACAGAAAGTCACCCTCAACACCTTGCTCCAAGCAGCGTGGAGTCTGTTGTTGCATCGCTACACCGGTCAGGATTGCGTGGTGTTCGGGGCGACGGTCGCCGGGCGTTCGGCGCCGCTGCCGGGGATCGAAGAGCAACTCGGGCTGTTCATCAACACGCTGCCGCTGGTGTGCGCGATGAAGCCGGATTGCACCGTCAGTCAATGGCTGGGCGAGCTGCAAGGGCTGAACCTGGCCATGCGCGAGTTCGAGCACGTGCCGCTTTACGACATTCAGGGCTGGGCGGGGCAGCAGGGTTCGGCGCTGTTCGACAGCCTGCTGGTGTTCGAAAACTTCCCGGTGGCTGAAGCGTTGAAACAGGGCGCACCGGCCGGGTTGTCGTTCGGCAACCTGCACAACCACGAACGCACCCACTATCCGTTGACCCTGGGCATCGAACTGGGCGAAGGCCTGAGCCTGGATTTCAGCTACGACGCGGCGCGGTTCAGTGCTGCTCAGGTCGCTGAGTTGTCGGCCAATTTGCAGCACCTGCTGACGCAACTGGTGGCGCAACCGGACGCGGCACTTGGCGCGCTGGAACTGCTCGACGTCGATGGCAAAAATGCGCTGCTCGCGATCAGCCAACCGCCGGCAATCGAGTTGTCCACAGCACTTTTGGCCCACGAGCAGATCGCCGCGCAGGCCGCCGCGACCCCGGACGCGCTAGCGTTGCAGGTTGACGGCCAGTGCCTGAGCTACGCGCAATTGAACACCCAGGCCAACCGTCTGGCCCATCGTCTGATGGCCAACGGTGCCGGTCCGGGCAAGCGTGTCGGCCTGGCGCTGCACCGTGGCCCGCAGCTGATTGTCAGCCTGCTGGCGGTGCTCAAAAGTGGCGCCGCCTACGTGCCGCTCGATCCGAAATACCCGAACGAACGTCTGGCCTACATGATCGGCGACAGCCGTCTCGACGTGCTGCTGTGCGAATCCGGTCAGCTGGAAGATGTGACGGGTGTGCTCCGTCTGAGCCTCGACGACAGTGCTGGCTACTCCGAGACCAATCCGCAAAACCACGCGGTTGCTGAAGACCTGGCCTACATCATCTATACCTCCGGCTCCACCGGCCAACCCAAAGGCGTGGCCATCGCCCATGCCGCGCTGCGCGAGTTCTGTCAGAGCGCCGCTGACTATTCGCTGCTGTCGGCGGCGGACCGCGTGTTGCAGTTCGCGACCTTCAGTTTCGACGGTTTCGTCGAACAGTGCTTCCCGGCGCTGTGCGTCGGCGCGGCGTTGATCATGCGCGGTGATGAGGTGTGGGATGCCGGTCGTCTCGCTGCTGAAATCGTTCAGCACGGCGTGACCGTGGCGGACTTGCCGGCCGCTTACTGGTATTTGCTGGCCCGCGAATGCGCGAGCGGCGTGGTTAGCAATCTCGGTGCTTTGCGCCAGGTTCACGTCGGCGGTGAAGCGATGTCGGTCGAAGGCCTGCGCTTGTGGCATCAGGCCGGTTTGAGCCACGTCCGTTTGCTCAACACTTATGGCCCGACCGAGGCGACCGTGGTGTCCAGCGTGCATGAATGCCGTCTCGACGATGCCAGCGATGCGTTTGGCATTCCGATTGGTCGCGCCATCGCCGGTCGTGCGCTGTATGTGCTGGATGCGGCGGGTCAGTTGCTGCCGTCCGGCGGTGTCGGCGAACTGTGCATCGGCGCCCCGGCCTGCCTCGCGCAAAGCTATTTTGACCGCCCGGCGCTGACTGCCGAACGTTTCCTGCCGGACCCGTTTGCCCGTGAACCGGGCGCGCGTTTGTACCGCAGCGGGGATCTGGCGCGTTACAACGCCGAAGGACAGCTGGAATACGTCGGCCGCATCGACCATCAAGTGAAGATTCGCGGTTTCCGCATCGAAATGGGCGAGATCGAAGCCTGCCTGCAAGCCCGTGAAGACGTGCGCGACGCGGCGGTCATCGCCCAGGACAGCACGCAACTGGTGGCCTACATCGTGGCCAGCGATTCGCTGTCGTCCGAAGTTGATTATCTGGAAAGCCTAAAAGCCGCTCTGCGCCAGTCGCTGCCGGAATACATGGTGCCGAATCACCTGATCCTGCTGCCGAAACTGCCGCTCAACAACAACGGCAAACTGGATCGCCGAGCCTTGCCGCGTGCCGAGGCCAGCGATGGCCAACGTGATTTCGTCGCCCCGGCCCAAGGTCTGGAAACGCAACTGGGGCTGATCTGGCAGGACGTGTTGCAGGTCGGGCAAGTTGGCCGCGACGACAACTTCTTCGAGCTGGGCGGGCACTCGTTGCTGGTGCTGCAAGTGATCTCGCGGGTGCGCCAACAGTTGCAGCTCGAACTGTCGGTGAGCAGCCTGTTCTCTTCCGCGAATCTGGCGGAGTTTGCCGAGCGAGCAGCGCAAGCGAATGCCGGCGGCCAACCGCTGCTGCAACGTACGCCCGTCGATCAGCCACAGATTCTGTCGTACGCCCAACAGCGCCAATGGATTCTCTGGCAGCTGGACCCACAAAGTCCGGCCTACAACATTCCTGCCGCGCTGCGACTCAAAGGCCCGCTGAACCGTGACGCCTTGCGCGAAGCCTTCACCCAATTGCAGGCCCGTCACCAAACTTTGCGCACAACCTTCGAACAGGATGGCCAGCAGGCGCGTCCGGTATTGCACGACAACCTGGCGCTGCAACTGGAACAGCGTACGCTCGATCAATTGTCGGTCGACACCGCCGTCGCCGAAGAAATCGCCCGCCCGTTCGATCTGCGCAACGGTCCGCTGTGGCGCGTGTTGCTGCTGCAAGTGAACACCGACGAACACGTGCTGGTGCTGACCGTGCATCACATCGCTGCCGATGGCTGGTCGATGCAGGTCATGGTCGATGAGTTCAGCGCGTTGTATCAGGCGGCCGTAGAAGGTCGCGCTGACGATCTGAATAGCTTGCCGGTTAACTACAGCGACTACGCCCGCTGGCAGCGCGACTGGCTGGAAGCGGGCGAGGGTGCGCGCCAACTGACGTGGTGGCGCGAGCAACTGGCGGGCAGTCAGGCGCCGCTGGAATTGCCAAGCGAACTGACCCGTCCGGCCCGTCGCACAGAGCGCGGTGCCAGCCTGAGGCTCAATGTGGATCGCGACTTGCTCGCCGGCTTGCGTCAACGCGCCCAGGAACAGCAAGTGACGTTGTTCATGCTGTTGCTGGCGAGTTTCCAGACCTTGCTGCATCGCCAGAGCGGACAGTCGAGCATCAGCGTCGGCGTGCCGAGCGCCGGTCGTTCGCGCCTCGAAACCGAAGGCCTGATCGGCTTCTTCATCAACACCCAGGTGCTGCGTGCCGAGATCGACGGGCAGCAGCCGTTCAGCACCTTGCTGCAACAGGTCAAACAGGTTGCATTGGGCGCGCAGGTTAATCAGGACTTGCCGTTCGAGCAGTTGGTCGATGCCTTGCAACCAGACCGCAGCCTCAATCACAGCCCGTTGTTCCAGGTGCTCTACAACCACCAGCAGCAATTGGGTGCGAGCGTCGAGCGCACGGTTGCAGATTTGAACGTCGAGCGTCTGCACTGGCAGCAACACACCACGCAATTCGACCTGGTGCTCGACACTCAGGAACAGGGCGAAACACTCGATGCCAGCCTGACCTACGCCACCGATCTGTACGACGAAGCGTCGATGCAGCGCCTCGTCGAGCAGTGGCTGAACCTGCTGCGTGCGGTGGTCAGCGATCCGCAGCAACGCGTCGCCGAACTGCCACTCATTGACCGGTCGCAGCAAGAGGCCTTGGTGCAGCACTGGAACCCTGCGTTCCAGGCACAACCGACATCGCCGACCCTGCACCAGTTGTTCGAAGCGCAAGCTGCACAACGGCCGGACGCCATCGCACTGACTTACGAAGGCGAGCAACTGACCTACGCCGCGCTCAACGCCCAGGCCAACCGACTGGCGCGCAAACTGCGCGAGCAGGGCGTCGGCCCCGAAGTGCGGGTCGGCATCGCCACCGAACGAGCGATGCCACTGGTGATCGGTTTGCTGGCGATTCTCAAGGCCGGTGGCGCCTATGTGCCGCTCGACCCGCACTACCCGGCCGAGCGCCTGAGCTACATGATCGAAGACAGCGGCATCACGCTGCTGCTGACCCAGCAACACTTGATCGACGGTTTGCCGGCCCGGGACGGCCTGCAGGTGCTGAGCCTGGAATCGTTGCAACTGGACGCCTTCAGCGCCGACAACCTGCCAGCGCTGGCGACCCCGGACAACCTCGCCTACGTGATCTACACCTCCGGTTCCACCGGTCGGCCGAAGGGCGCATTGCTCAGCCACGGCAACGTTGGACGTCTGCTCACGGCCACCGCTGGCGAATTCAACTTCGGTCCGGACGATGTCTGGACGCTGTTCCATTCCTATGCCTTCGACTTTTCGGTGTGGGAGCTGTTCGGTTCGCTGTGCACCGGCGGNNAGCCGCGAGCCGCAAGAGTTCCACCGCTTGCTCTGTGATGAAGGCGTGACGGTGTTGAACCAGACCCCGACGGCGTTCCGCCAGTTGTTGCCGATTGCCTGCGCCAGCCCACGAAGCATGGCGTTGCGTCAGGTGATTTTCGGCGGCGAAGCCCTCGAAGTCGCGAGCCTGCGTCCATGGTTCGAACGCTTCGGCGATCAGCAGCCAACCCTGGTCAACATGTACGGCATCACCGAAACCACGGTGCACGTGACCTACCGCGCCATCCGCCTGGCCGACCTCGACGGCAAGGCCCAAAGCCCGATCGGCCTGCCGATCCGCGACCTGCGCTGGTACTTGCTCGACAGTCAGCTGCAACCGGTGCCGGTGGGTGTGGCGGGCGAGTTGTACATCGCCGGCGCCGGCCTGGCCCGCGGTTATCACGGTCGTTTCGGCCTGACCGCCGAGCGCTTTGTGCCGAGCCCGTTCGAGGCTTCGCAGCGTCTTTATCGCAGCGGCGACCTGGCGCGTCAGCGGGCCGACGGCAGCATCGATTACCTCGGCCGTATCGACCAGCAAGTAAAAATTCGCGGTTTCCGCATCGAATTGGGTGAAATCGAAGCCGCGCTGCTGGCCCAGCCGGGCGTGCGTCAAGCGGTGTTGAGCGTGCATACCGGCGAAGGCGGCCCGCAGCTGTGCGCCTACGTCGTGGCCGAGCAAACCCCGCATGACCCAATAGCCTGGCGCGACAACCTGCGCGCCGCGCTCAAGGTCGATCTGCCGGATTACATGGTGCCGAGCCACTGGTTGCTGCTCGATGCCTTGCCACTGACCGGCAACGGCAAACTCGACTGCAAGGCGCTGCCGGTGCCGGATGCCGAGGATTGGCAGCGGCCGTTCGAAACCCCTGTGGGTGATCTCGAACAGCAACTGGCCGCGATCTGGGCCGACGTGCTGGGCGTGGCGCAAATCGGCCGACGCGACAACTTCTTTGAATTGGGCGGGCATTCGCTGCTCGCTGCCCAGGCCAGTGCCCGTGTGGAACTGGAACTGGGTATCGAGCTGCCGCTGCGCGCGCTGTTCGAATCCGCCGACCTTCAGGCTTATGCCGCCATGGCCGGGCAACACGCCCCGGCTGACAACGATGCACGTCTTGATGCGCTTGAGTCGCTTCTCGACGAGATGGAGATCAACTGATGGAACACACCACTGCCCAGCGTATCGCCAGCCGCTTCGCCGGCCTGCCTGCCGACAAGCGCCGCGAGTTTCTGCAACGCATGCAAGAGCAGGGCGTGAGCTTTGGCCAGCTGCCGATTCCGCCGGCTGCCGAGCCTCAAGCAACGTTTGAACTGTCATACGCGCAGCAGCGCCAATGGTTTCTCTGGCAACTTGATCCACACAGTTCGGCGTACAACATTCCGGCCGCGCTACGTTTGCACGGGCCGCTGAACGTTGCTGCGTTGCAGCAGAGTTTCGATGGGCTGCTGGAGCGGCATCAGAGCTTGCGCAGCCGGTTCGTCGAGGATGACGGGCAAGTGGTGCAGACGCTGGCCGAGTTCACCTCGCTGCCCATCGAGCAGATCGACCTGCGCGGCGAACCTGAGGATCAGCGCTTCGATCAGGCGATGAACAGCGTCGAACAGGACATCGCCCGGCCGTTCGATCTGCAGCACGGTCCGCTGTTGCGGGTCAGCCTGTTGCAACTCGACGCCAAAGACCACGTGCTGTTGCTGACCCTGCATCACATCGTCACTGATGGCTGGTCGATGGGCGTGCTGGTGGAAGAGTTTTCCCGGCTCTACGCCGCGCATTGCCAAGGCCGGCATGCCGTGCTGGAAGCACTGCCGATCCAGTATTCCGACTACGCGATGTGGCAACGCCGCTGGATGGAGGCGGGCGAGCTGGACCGTCAACTCAACTGGTGGCGCGACCGCCTGGGCAGCGAACAACCGCTGCTGGAGTTGCCCACCGACCGTCCGCGCCCGGCGCAACCGAGCCAACGCGGTGCGCGTCTGGATTTCGCCCTCGATGCCACGTTGGCCAGCGGTCTGATGAGCCTGGCCAAACAGCGCGGTGTCACACCATTCATGCTGTTGCTGGCAAGCTTCCAGGCCTTGCTCTATCGCTACAGCGGCCAGTCCGATGTGCGCGTCGGGGTGCCGATTGCCAACCGCAATCGCGCGGAAACCCGTGGCCTGATCGGCTTCTTCGTCAACACCCAGGTGATGCGTGCCGAGCTCGATGGACGTCTGCCGTTCAGCCAATTGCTCGACCAGACCCGTACCGCGTCGCTGGATGCCCAGGATTATCAGGACTTGCCGTTCGAGCGACTGGTGCAGGCGCTGCAAGGTGAACGCAGCCTCAGTCACAGCCCGCTGTTCCAGGTGGTGTTCAACCACCAGCAAGCCAAACCGGCGGCGGTCAGCGGCTTGCTCGCCGGCCTGCGCGTCGAGGCATTGAACGCCACGGCGCACACCACCCAGTTCGATCTGCAACTGGACACCCAGGAGGAGGGCGACAAGCTATTCGCCAGCCTGACTTACGCCACCGATCTGTTCGACGCTGAACGCATCGAACACCTCGCGCGGCACTGGCGCAACCTGTTGGCCGGTGTACTCGCCAATCCGCAATGCCCACTCGCCGAGTTGCCGTTGCTGGACGCCGACGAGCGTCTGCGCATCCTCGACGAGCTCAACGACACCGCTCAGGCCTATCCGGGCGAAGTCTGCGTGCAGCGCCATTTCGAAGAACGCGTGATTGAAAACCCAGAGGCGACGGCGCTGGTGTTCCAGGGCCAGTCCCTGAGTTACGCCGAGCTGAACCGGCGCGCCAACCGTTTAGCCCACCACTTGCGTGCCCAGGGTGTCGGCCCGGAAGTGCTGGTGGGGATTGCCTGCGACCGTTCGTTTGAAATGGTCGTCGGCCTGCTGGCCATTCTCAAGGCCGGTGGCGCGTATGTGCCGCTGGACCCGGAATACCCGGTTGATCGCTTGAGCTACATGATCGAAGACAGCGGCATTTCTTTGTTGCTGACCCAGGAACATCTGCTGGCGCAACTGCCGACCCCGGACAACGTGCGCACTTTGTGCCTGCTCGCAGACGCCGATTGGCTGAGCGACTTACCGGGCACTGATCTGCCCAACCTTGCGGTCGCGGAAAACCTCGCTTATGTGATTTACACCTCCGGCTCTACCGGCAAACCCAAGGGTGCCGGTAACCGCCATGTGGCGCTGCATAACCGTCTGGAGTGGATGCAGCAAGCCTACAACTTGCAGCCGACCGACCGCGTGCTGCAGAAAACGCCGTTCAGTTTCGACGTGTCGGTGTGGGAGTTTTTCTGGCCGCTGATGAAGGGCTCCACCCTGGTGATCGCCGCGCCGGGCGAACACCGTGACCCGCAACGCCTGGCCGCGTTGATCGTCGAGCAGGCGATCACCACGCTGCACTTCGTGCCGTCGATGCTCTCGGCGTTCATCGGTGCCGACGAGGCGCTGGCCTGCACCTCGTTGCAGCGGATCATTTGCAGCGGTGAAGCGCTGCCGATGGAGCTGCAACGCCAGACTTTGCGCAGCCTGCCGCAAGCGAATTTGTACAACCTGTATGGCCCGACCGAAGCGGCCATCGACGTGACCCACTGGACCTGCGTCGAAGAAGGGCGTGACAGCGTGCCGATCGGCCGTCCGATCGCCAACCTGCGCACCTGCATCCTCGACAGCGAACTGCAACCGTTGCCGCTGGGTGCGGTGGGCGAGTTGTACCTGGGCGGAGTCGGCCTGGCGCGTGGTTATCACCGACGTGGTGCGCTGACCGCCGAGCGTTTCGTCGTTGATCCGTTCGGCAGCGGCGAGCGTCTGTACCGCACCGGTGACCTGGCGCGCTATCGCGCTGACGGCGCCATCGACTATTGCGGCCGTATCGACCACCAAGTGAAGATTCGCGGTTTGCGTATCGAGCTGGGCGAAATCGAAGCACGCCTGCAAGAACATGCCGAGGTGCAGGAAGCCGTGGTCCTGGCCCTCGATGGCCCGAGCGGCAAGCAGTTGGTCGCGTACATCGTGCCGCAGGATCGGGCCTTGGTCAGCGCTGATGCCGAGCAGCAAGGCGCGTGGCGTGAAACCCTGAAAAGCCATCTGCTGGCGAGCCTGCCGGATTACATGGTGCCGGCGCAGACCGTGCTGATCGAGCAAATGCCCCTGAGTCCCAATGGCAAACTCGACCGCAAACGCCTGCCAGCGCCGATCGCGCAAGTCAGCCAACGGGCCTTCGAAGCGCCACGCACTGAACATGAACAGGTGCTGGCGCAGATCTGGCAGGACGTGTTGGGCGTGGAGCAGGTCGGGCGTCAGGACAATTTCTTTGAACTGGGCGGCGACTCGATCATTTCGATCCAGGTGGTCAGCCGTGCCCGTCGTGCCGGTTTGAGCCTGCAACCGCGCGACCTGTTCCAGCAGCAGACCTTGCAAGCCCTGGCCGCTGTGGTCAAACAACAGGCTGCACCGCTGGCACAACAAGGACCGGTGGACGGTGTGCAAACACTCACGCCGATCCAGCGCTGGTTCTTCGACGAGCCGATCCCGCAACGCGCGCACTGGAACCAGGCGGTGCTGCTTGTGCCGCGCGAAACCCTCGAATTGCCACGCCTGCAAGCGGCGCTGCAACGCCTGCTCAAGCAGCACGATGCGCTGCGTTTGCGCTTCAGTCAGGTCGACGGCCAATGGTCGGGGCGTTATGTCGGGGCCGACAGCTGTGATGTGATCGACATGCTCTGGACCGCTCGCGTGGCCAGCGATGCTTCGCTGGAGTCGGTGTGCGACGAGGCGCAGCGCAGCCTCAGTCTGCAAGACGGACCGTTGCTGCGCGTCGCGTTGATTGCTCAGGCCGATGGCTCGCAGCGGTTGCTGTTGGTGATCCACCACTTGGCGGTGGACGGGGTGTCGTGGCGGGTGTTGCTGGAAGATTTGCAAGCCGCTTACCAAGGGCAAGAGCTGCCACCGAAGACCAGCGCCTTCCAGGCCTGGGCCGACAAACTTGACGCCTATGCACGTTCCGAAGCCGCTGCCAGCGAACTGGACTGGTGGCAGGCGCAGCTGAGCATCGCCAATGATTCGCTGCCCGCCGCCAATGCCCAAGCCAGTCAGGCCGGGCATCTGCGTCAGGGCGTGAGTATCGGCCTGGATCGCGAGCAAACCCGCCAATTGCTGCAACAGGCGCCAGCGATTTACCGCACGCAGGTCAACGATTTGCTCCTGACCGCACTGGCCCGCACCCTCAGCCGCTGGACCGGCGACACCTCGGCGCTGATTCAGCTCGAAGGTCACGGCCGCGAAGAGCTGTTCGACGACATCGACCTGACCCGCACCGTCGGCTGGTTCTCCAGCCTGTTCCCGGTGCGCTTGACGCCGACCGCCGACCTGGCCGGCTCGATCAAGGCGATCAAGCAGCAACTGCGCGAAATCCCCGGCAAAGGCATGGGCTACGGCCTGCTGCGCTACATGGGCAATGCCTCGACCCAAGCGGCGTTGGCGGCGTTGCCGCAAGCGCGGGTCACCTTCAACTACCTCGGGCAGTTCGATCAGAGCTTCGCCGAGGATGCACTGTTCACTCCGGCTCGCGAATCCAGCGGCGCCGCGCAATCGGCGGACGCACCGTTGCCGAACTGGCTGTCGGTGGACGGTCAGGTGTATGGCGGCGAATTGAAACTCGACTGGACCTTCAGCCGCGAATGCTTTGACCAACGTGAAATCGAAGCGCTGGCCGCGGATTATCAACGCGAGTTGCTGGCGTTGATCGCCCATTGTCTGAGTGACGGCGCGGGTGGCGTGACCCCGGCGGACTTCCCGCTGGCGCGCCTGACCCAGGCGCAACTCGATGGCCTGCCGGTGCCGCCGGCGCAGATTGAAGACCTGTATCCTCTGTCGCCGATGCAAGCCGGTCTGTTGTTCCACAGCTTGTACGAGTCGGAGTCCGGCGCCTACGTCAATCAGCTCAGTGTCGAAGCCCGTGGCCTCGACGCCGAGCGTCTTGGCCGCGCATGGCAAGCGGTGCTCGACACCCATCCGATCCTGCGCAGCAGTTTCCATTTCCCGGAGGGCTTCGAGGCGCCGGTGCAATTGGTCCATCGTCATCTGCAACTGCCGATGACCTGCCTCGACTGGCGTGGCCGCAGCGATCAGACCGGCGCATTGATTGAGCTGATCGACAACGAGCGCCTGCAACTCGATTCGACGCGGGCGCCATTGATGCGCCTGACCCTGGTGCGGCTGGACGATGAGCGTCAGCAACTGATCTACACCCACCATCACTTGTTGCTCGATGGCTGGAGTAATTCGCTGCTGCTGAGCGAAGTCTTGCAGCGTTATGCCGGGCAAGAAGTGCAGGCGCCGATTGGGCGTTTTGCCGACTATATTGGCTGGTTGCAGCGTCAGGATGCGCAAGCCGACGAGCTGTTCTGGCGCGAGCAACTAGCGACCCTCGACAACCCGACGTTGCTGGCGCAGAGCCTGGCCCATGGCGACGGTAAACATCTGTCGACGATGGAGTTTGCAGACCATCGCCAGACCTTCGACGTCGCTACCAGCCAACGTTTCAGCGAGTTTGCCCGTCAGCAAAAAGTCACCCTCAACACCTTGGTGCAAGGTGCCTGGGCGCTGCTGTTGCAACGCTATACCGGTCAACGCAGCGTCGCCTTCGGCGCGACCGTGGCGGGGCGGCCGGTGGATTTGCCGGGTGCCGAAAGCCAGCTCGGCCTGTTCATCAACACCTTGCCGGTGATCAGCAGCCCGGACGCGGTGGAAAGCGTCGGCCAGTGGTTGACCCGTTTGCAGGCGCAGAACCTCGAATTGCGCGAGCATGAATTCACCGCCCTCGGCGACATTCAGCGCTGGGCCGGGCGTGCCGGTGAACCGCTGTTCGACAGCTTGCTGGTGTTCGAAAACTTCCCGGTCGCCGAAGCGCTGCAACAAGGCGCGCCGGCCGGATTGAGCTTCTCGATTCCGCAGAACCATGAGCGCACCAACTTTCCGCTGACCCTGGCGGCCACCGCCGAACGTCAGTTGAGCCTGAACTGGAGCTTCCAGTGCGCGCATTTCAACAGCGAAGCGATTGTTCGCATGAGCGAGCATCTGGCCACGCTGCTGGCGGCGATGGTCGCCGCGCCAAACGCTGCGTTGAGTGAACTGGACCTGCTGACCGCGCCGGAGCGCGCACAACAGTTGGAGGAGTGGAGCCCGGCTTTCACGGCTGCGGAAAACCCGCTGTGCGTGCATCAGTTGATCGAGGCTCAGGCCGTCATCCGCCCGGAGGCCACCGCGCTGATCTTCAACGATCTGGAATTGAGCTTCGATCAGCTCAACCGTCGTGCCAACCAGTTGGCCCATCGTCTTCGCGCACTGGGCATTGGCCCGGAAGTGCGGGTTGGCCTGGCGATGCAGCGTTCGCCGGAAATGATCGTCGGCTTGCTGGCAATCCTCAAGGCCGGCGGCGCTTATGTGCCGCTGGACCCGGCTTACCCGACGGAGCGCCTGCGTTACCTGATGGAAGACAGCGGCATTTCGCTGATGATCAGCCAGTCGTGGCTGCGGGAAAAACTGCCGTTGCCCGAAGGCCTGCCGGTACTGGAAATCGACCGCGAGCCGATGGAGCAAATGTCGGAAGCCAACCCGGTCAACCTGACCTGCGGCGAAAACCTCGCCTACCTGATTTACACCTCGGGCTCCACCGGGCGGCCAAAAGGCGTCAGCGTGGCCCACGGTCCGCTGGCCATGCATTGCCTGTCGATCGGCGAGTTGTACGGCATGACCCCGGACGATCGCGAGCTGCAATTCGCTTCGATCAGCTTCGACGGCGCCCACGAGCGCTGGCTGACACCGCTGGTGTTCGGTTCGGCAGTGATGCCGCGCGACGACGAGTTGTGGAGCGTGGAGCGCACCTGCGCCGAGATCGAAAAACACGGCATCACCATCGCCTGTTTTACCCCGACCTATCTGTCGCAGATCGCCGACTTCATGGGCGAAGCGGGGCGTGATTTGCCGATCCGTTCCTACACCCCGTGCGGTGAAGGCATGGCCAAGCACGCGTTCGATGAGGTCCAGCAAGTGCTGCAACCCAAGCGCCTGATCAACGGCTACGGCCCGACCGAAACGGTGATCACGCCGCTGATCTGGCTGGCGTATCCGGATACCGAATTCGACTCGGCGTTCATGCCGATTGGCCGGCCGGTCGGCAACCGCAGCGCCTATATTCTGGACGGCGGCTTGCAGCCGTTGCCGGTGGGCGTCGCGGGCGAGTTGTACCTGGGTGGCGAGGGCGTCGCCCGTGGTTACCATCAACGTCCGGACCTGACCGCTGAACGCTTCGTGCCTGATCCGTTTGTGCCAGGCGCGCGTTTGTACCGCAGTGGCGACCTCGCACGGTTCCGCGCTGATGGCGTCGTTGAATACCTCGGCCGTATCGACCAGCAAGTGAAGATTCGCGGCTTCCGTATCGAACTCGGCGAAATCGAAGCCTGCCTGCTGGAACACGAAGGCGTGCGTGAGGCCTTTGTGATCGACCGCGAAGGCCCGGTGAGCCGCCAGTTGGTCGGTTACGTGGTGCCGCGTGATCCGCTCGCCGATGAGCAGGATTTGCGTGAAGCGCTGACGGCTCACCTGCGCAGCCGTCTGCCGGCGCACATGCTGCCGGCGCACTTGATGTGCCTGGCCGCGTTGCCGCTGACGCCGAACGGCAAGCTTGATCGCCAAGGCCTGCCAGCGCCCGAAGCCACGCGGCAGAACCACGATCAAGTCGCCGCCGCGTCGCCGGCCGAAGCGTTGCTGGTGGAGATCTGGCAGGAACTGCTGGGGCTGGAGTCGGTGGGCGTCACCGAGAACTTCTTCGAGCTGGGCGGTGATTCGATCATTTCGCTGCAAGCGGTAAGCCGTGCCGGGCAGCGCGGGCTGGTGTTCAGTCCCAAGCAACTGTTCGAGCAGCAGACCATCCGTGCGCTCGCCGCCGTGGCCAGCCGCCGTGAAGCAACGCTGATCGAAGCGCACAGAGTCGAAGCGTTCTCGCTGGTGCCGCACATCGACATTGCCGCCCGGGTCGGTCTGCAAGACCTGTATCCACTGTCGCCGATGCAGCAAGGCATGCTGTTCCATTGCCTCGATTCACCGGAGCTCAACCCCTACGTCAACCAGTTGAGCGTGGCGGTCGACGGCTTGCAGGTGCCGCGTTTCCGCGCAGCCTGGCAGACGCTGGTCGAGCGTCATGAAGTGCTGCGCGCCGCATTCCGCTGGCGCGATGGCTTGGCCGATCCGCTGCAAGCGGTGTTCGCCGACGTCGAGCTGCCAATCGAAGAACTTGACTGGCGCGACCGCGCCGGCACCGAGCAGGCGCTGGGCGAACTGGCCGCAGCGGAACAGGCCAAGGGCTTCGACCTGAGCTGCCCGCCGTTGATGCGTTTCATCCTGGTGCGTCTGGGCGATGACCGTTACCAGATGATTTGGATCTACCATCACCTGTTGCTGGACGGCTGGAGTGCTTCGCGCCTGTTGGGCGACATGCTGCGCCTGTACCACAACGACAGCCTGCCGACCCCGACCGGTCGCTACGCCGACTACATCGCCTGGCTGCAACGCCAGGACGGTACGCAAGCCGAAGGCTTCTGGCGTGAGCGCCTGGCGCTGCTTGAAGAACCGACCATTCTGGCCAAGGCTTCCGGTGCGACAGGTTCCGGTCACGGCGTGATGTACAGCAACCTCGACGCCGAGGCGACGCGCAAACTGCACACCTTCGCCAAGCGTCAACGCGTGACACTGAACACGCTGGTACAAGGCGCATGGCTGCTGTTGCTGCAACGCCACAGCGGTCAGCGCAGTGTCGCGTTCGGCGCTACGGTGGCGGGGCGCCCGACCGGGCTGGCCGGTGCGCAGGACATGCTGGGCCTGTTCATCAACACCTTGCCGGTGATCCAGACCCTGGACCCGCAACAGCCGTTGGGCGAGTGGCTGCGCGACTTGCAGGATTACAACCTGATGGTGCGCGACTACGAGCACACGCCGTTGTCGGACATTCAGCGCTGGGCCGGGCAGGGTGGCCAGGGGTTGTTCGACAGCATCATCGTCTTTGAAAACCATCCGGTGGACCGTGCCTTGAAAGGGGGCGAGGAAGGTGAGTTGCGCTTTGCCGAAGTCGGCAGCGGCGGGGTGACCAACTTCCCGATGGACTTGATGGTCAGCGCCAACGAAGAAGGCCTGGAAGTCGAATACCTGTTCTTGCGTGATCGCTTCAGTGAGGTGGAAGTCGAGCGGATACGTGCGCAGTTGGAAGGGTTGTTGCGTGCGTTGCCTGAGGACGCTTCGTGCCTGCTCGGCAATATTGGCTTGCCGCAAGCGCGTTTGAGTCTGCCGCAGGCGTCTGACAACAGCGCTGATTTACTTCACGCGTTCAATCAACACGTCAAAGCGCAGCCGCAGAAAATCGCCTTGATCTGTGAAGATCGCGAAGTCAGTTACGCCGAGCTTGAGGTGCAGGCCAATGGGCTGGCGCAGCAGTTGATCGCTCGCGGTATTTGCCCTGAGAGTCTGGTGGCGGTAGCGTTGCCGCGTTCCGAGCGCACCATCGTCGCGTTCCTTGCGGTGCTCAAGGCCGGGGCGGCTTATCTGCCGTTGGACCTGGCGTACCCGGCCGAACGACTGGCCTACATGTTGAGCGATTCGGCGGCCAGCCTGTTGCTCTGCGACAGCAATCTGGGTGATCGACTGACCCTGGCCGACAGCCCGCCCCGCCTGCTGCTCGACCAGTTGAGCGTTGCCGACAACGTTGCGTGCCCGGTTGCCAATCCGCTGCCGGGACACCTCGCGTACCTGATTTACACCTCCGGTTCCACCGGCCAACCCAAAGGCGTGGCGGTGGCGCGCGGACCGATTGCCCGGCATTGCCGCGGCATCATCGAACTCTACGAACTGGCACCGCGCAGCCGTGAGTTGCACTTCATGTCGTTCGCCTTCGACGGTGCGCAGGAGCGCTGGCTGAGTGTGATGCTGGCCGGTGGCAGCCTGGTGATCCGCGAGGACAGTTTGTGGACCCCGGAGCAAACCCTCGAAGTGATGCAGCGTCACGGTGTCACCGTGGCCTGCTTCCCGCCGGCGTACCTGCAACAGATGGCCGAAGTGGCCGAGCGCCTGGGTAATCCGCCGGCCGTCGAGGTGTATTGCTTTGGCGGCGACGCGGTGCCGGAGGCCAGCTTCGAACAGGTCAAGCGCGCCTTGCGTCCACAGCGTCTGGTCAACGGTTATGGCCCGACCGAAACCGTGGTCACGCCGCTGCTGTGGCGTGCCGAAGTCAGCGAAACCTGCGACGCGGCCTATGCACCCATCGGTCGCGGTGTGGCCGGGCGGGGTTTGTATGTGCTGGACGCCGACCTCAATCCGTTGCCGGTCGGTGTCAGTGGTGAGCTGTATTTGGGCGGCGAATGCCTGGCGCGCGGTTACCACCAGCGTCCCGGCATGAGCGCCGAGCGTTTCATCCCCGATCCGTTCGAGGCCGGTGGTCGCATGTACCGCACCGGCGACCTGGTGCGCCAGCGCGAGTGCGGGTTGATCGACTACCTGGGGCGGCTTGACCAGCAAGTGAAGATCCGTGGTTTCCGCATTGAATTGGGCGAAATCGAAGCGCGTCTGCGTGAGTGCGTCGGCGTGCAGGATGCCGCCGTGGTGGTGCACGACACGCCGACCGGCAAGCAATTGGTCGGTTATGTGGTGGGGGCCGGTGCTGTCGGGCTGGATCGGCTCTTGAAGTCTGAACTGCAAGCGCAACTGCCGGACTACATGGTGCCGGCGCGGATCATGGTGCTGGAGCGCTTCCCGCTGTCGGCCAACGGCAAGCTGGATCGTCGCGCACTGCCGACGCCTGAATGGGCGCTGGGCGGCTATCGCGCCCCGCGCAACGATCTGGAAACCGCGCTGACCGCAATCTGGCAAGAAGTGCTCGGCGTGCCGCAAGTGGGCATCGACGACAACTTCTTTGAACTGGGCGGCGACTCGTTGCAGGTGCTCAAAGTCATCTCGCGGGTGCGCAGTCAGCCGCAACTGGGCTTCGAGTTGAAGCTGCGGGATCTGATGCAGAAACCGTGCATCGCCGAACTCAGCGGTTATCAGGCGGCCGAACCGGTTGCAGCGGCGCCGGACCCGCTGCTGGCGCTGAATGCGCGGATCCCCAATGTGCCGGCGCTGTTCTGCCTGCACGCTGGTTTCGGCACGGTGTTCGACTACGAACCGCTGGCCCGCCGACTGGAAGGACGGCGCACTGTGTACGGCGTGCAATGCCGCATGTTGCTTGACCCACACTGGCAGGACGAATCGCTGCTGGCCATGGCGAAAGCCTATGCGCAACGGATTCGCAGCCAGCAGGCCAAAGGGCCGTATTACTTGCTGGGCTGGTCGTTGGGCGGCGCGTTGACGCAATTGGTAGCCCACGAATTGGAAAGCCAAGGTGAAACCGTGGCGTTTGCCGGGTTGGTCGACAGCTATGTAGCCGGCACCGCAGAAGCGGGGGACTGGCGCGAGGACCTCGGTGATTTCCTGAAGTTTGTGCTCGGTTTGCCCGCCGATGAGGCTCAGGTGCTGATCGCGCTGAAAGCCGCTGGCTTGAGTGAACGCGAGGGCTCCACTGCCGTGATTGAAGCCGCCTTGCACGGTTCCAATGAACAAGCCGCATTGGGCGCGGGGGAGCTCACGCAGATCTTCGCCACCGGCTCGCGCCTCAAGCAACTGGCGCTGGCGCATCGGCAACTGCCGGCGATTAAGGCCTCGGCCCATCGTTGGTGGGTGGCCGAGCGTGACGACGAACGCCGGGTGTTCGAGAGCCAAGTCGGCAGTCATGGCGTTGATCGCCTGTTGGCCGGCGGGCACTACGAGCTGTTGCGTGGTGATGAATTGCTTGATGAGCTGGAAGATTTGTTGGAGCGACGCATGGTCACTGCATAAAAACAATTGTGGCGAGGGAGCAAGCTCCCTCGCCACAGGGTTCGCGTTGATCAGAATATTTTGTATTGCTCGATTATTGACCTATTTGTGTAGAAGGATTCGCTCATGGCCGTGTTGCCAGAACTTGAAGCATTTCTCGAACTCGCCGAGTTCGGCCGGATGACCGGTAAAAGTCGCGCGATGCATGAACAGACTCCGCAACAGGCGCGGATCGATTTTGAAGCGTCGTCAGGGTTTCTCGATGTGCCGCTGGACAGCGTGACCTGCGAGGACTTCACCATTGCCGCGCGGGATGGCCACAGTCTGTCGGCAAGGGTGTATCGCGATGGGCGAGCGGCCGACGGCTTGCAGCCGGTGGTGTTGTATTTCCATGGCGGCGGCTATGTGGTCGGCAGCCTGGATTCCCATGATGCGCTGTGCCGGCGACTGGCCTCGCAAGGCGGGTTTGCGTTGTTGACCGTGGATTACCGACTGGCGCCGGAATGGCGTTTCCCGACGCCGGTGCAGGACGCCTGCGATGCCGGCAACTGGCTGGTGCGCGAAGGCGCAGCGCGGGGGCTGGACGCGAATCGGGTGGCGCTGGTCGGTGACAGCGTGGGCGCAACATTGGCCACGGTGTTGTCAATCATGGCAGTGCGTGAGCCTGAAGAACTGGCGTTGAAACCCAAGGCCCAGGTGTTGCTGTACCCGGTGACGGATGCAACCACCCAGCGTGCCTCGCACCGGGATTTCGCCGAGGGCTATTTGCTGGAGACGCCAACGCTGGACTGGTTCTACGCGCATTACGGGCGCACGCCGGATGACCTGGCGGATTGGCGTTGCTCGCCGTTGCTGGCGGCGGATCTGTCGGGTGTGGCACCGGCGCTGGTGTACCTGGCCGGGTATGATCCGCTGCGTGACGAAGGGCTGGCATATGCCGAGCTGTTGCGTACGGCGGGGAATGAGGTGACGTTGTTGGAGCAGCCGGGGATGACCCATGACTTCATGCGCATGGCGGGGTTGCTGGGCGAAGTGGAAGGGATTCACTCGGAAGTGGCGGAGTGGGTGCGTTCGCGGATTTGATTTGAAATGAAAAAAGCCGCCATGCCTGGATCAGGGGTGGCGGTTTTTTTGTGCCCGGTTCAGGGCATTTGTTTTCCCGGCAATTGCCATCGCGGGCAAGCCCGCTCCCACAGGGATTTGTGAACGCCGCAAAAACTGTGGGAGCGGGCTTGCCCGCGAAGGCGGACTCACATTCACCACAAATCCCTGGTTCAAAAAAATGCCCGCATCTCACGACACGGGCATTTTTCATTTCAGCTCACGACTCAGAAATCATACTTCGCGGTGACCTGCACGTTACGCGGCTCGCCGTAGTACGTGGTGTCGAAGTTGCCCAGGCCCGTCAGGTAGTTCTTGTCGAAGACGTTGTTGGCATTGACGGTGAAGCTCAGGTGGTCGTCGAACTGGTAGCGGGTCATCAGGTCCACGAGGGTGTAGCCACCTTGCTTGATCTGGGTGTAGTCGCCCACGCTGGCGCTGTAGATCTTGCCGTAGAACGCGCTCTGCCAGCTCACGCCGCCACCGACGGTGAACTTGTTCATCACGCCCGGCAGACGGTAGGTGGTGAAGGTACGAACGACGTGTTCAGGACGGGTGGTGGACAGCGGGTAGCCGAAGATCCGTTGCTCGTCCTGGTCACGGGTCCGGGCGTAGGTGTAGCCGGCGGACAGGTTCCAGCCCTCGGCCAATTCACCGGCCAGTTCCAGCTCCACACCTTGGGTGGTCGCGCCGTCGATGGCTTTGTAGATGCCTTCGTTGGTGACCGGGTTGGTGCCGATCGATTGGGCGACGTTGTCCTGCTCGATACGGAAGAAGGCCAGGCTGGCATTCAGCTTGCCTTCGAAGTAGGCCGCTTTCAGGCCGGTCTCGTAAGCGCTGCCTTCAACCGGCTCCAGCGTCGAACCGTTGGCGTCCTTGTAGATTTGCGGCTGGTAGATATTGGTGTAGCTGGCGTACGCGGAGTACGTGTCGTTGAGGTCGTAAACCACACCGGCGTAAGGGGTGACGACGCCGTGTTCCTTGTAGCTGGCGTGGGTGTCGGTCTGGTTGGCGCCCGGGTTGTAGTTGTAGTCTTCGTTGTATTTGAAGGTGCTCAGGCGGGTGCCGAGGATGAACGACAGGTCGTCGGTCGGACGCAGGCGCGTGGCCAGGTACACGCCGTTCTGGCTCTGGGTGCGTTCGTATTTGCCGTTTTTCGGGAAATCCTGTTTCGGCAGTTCGCCGTTCCAGTCATAGATGCTGCCTGGCACTTGGGAGAACGCACTGGTGTCGTAAGTCGCACCGGTCTGACGCGAGTGGGACGCCATGACACCGGCGACCAGTTCGTGCTCGCGGCCGCCCAGGCTGAACGGGCCGGAGACGTTCACGTCAGCGGTGTTCTGCACGCGATGGCCTTCCCAGCGACCCCAGTAAAGGAACATGCCTTCACCGGTGGCGCGGTCCGGGTTGCCGCCGCTGGCCGAGGCCAGTTGGGTGTCGTGATCGGTGGTTTTCTGGTCCAGGCTGACTTTGAGTTTCCAGTCATTGGCCAGCGCTTGCTCCAGCGACGCGAAGTAGGTGGTGCTGTCGAAGTCACGACGGCTCCAGTCGGCAGCCGGGTTGAAGTGACGCGGGAACTCGGTACGACCGCCATCGGCGAAGTACGTCGGGTTGCCGGTCCACGACGAACCGCGCGGGGTCGCGCTGGACTTGTCGATGCCGAAGGTCAGCAGGGTGTCGTCGGTCAGGTCGGCTTCGAGGACGCCGTAAAACAGGTCTTTCTTCTGGCTGTAGTGATCCAGGTAGGAGTTGGCGTCCTGGTACGTAGTCACGAAGCGACCGCGGACGTTGCCGGAATCGGTCAGCGAACCGGAAATGTCACCTTCAGCACGGTACTTGTCCCAGCGGCCAGCGGTGGCGCTGACCGAGGCCTTGAATTCCTTGGTCGGCTTCTTGCGGATCAGGTTGACCGTGGCGGACGGGTCGCCGGTGCCGGTCATCAGGCCGGTAGCGCCTTTGATGATTTCGATATGGTCGAGGCTGGCCGAGTCGTCACTGTTGTTCGGGTTTTCACCGTACACACCGTCGTAGATGGTGTTGACGCCATCGTATTGGAAGTTGGTGATGGCCTGGCCACGGGCGGAAAATTCGGTACGGTCACTGTCGTACTTCTGCGACGTGATGCCGGGGGTGTTGCGCAGTGCGTCGCCGACGCTCTGTACACCGCGATCGTCCATTTGCTGGCGGGTCACCACGGTCACCGATTGCGGTGTTTCGCGGAGGGTCAGCGGCAGCTTGGTCGCGGTGGTGGTGGCGCCGGTGGTGTAGGAGCCGGTGTCTTCAGTGGTCAGGCCCAGGGCCTGGCCGGAAATCGTGGTCGCGCCCAGTTGCAGGCCCGAACCGCCGCCGGAGACCAGCGTGACGCTGTTGCCATTGATCTGGAACGAAATGCCGGTGCCTTTGAGCAGAGCGCTCAGGGCTTCGGACGGCTCCAGCGAACCGGACACCGCACGGGACTTGATGCCGGCCACTTGGTCAGGGCTGTAGAGAATCTGCAGGTTGGTCTGCATGCCCAGCTCGGTCAACGCGTTGGAAAGCGGCTGGACGGCAATATTCACTTTTACAGGTGCAGCGTTGGCCATCGAGCTCCCCAGCAAGGTGGCGGTCAGCAGTACGCTGGTGAACAGGGTGCGATGCAAAGTCGGGCGCTGTACGGCCAGCGCGAGAGGTGTGCGGCGTGGTTGAGGTCGCATTACTTACCTGAGCTCCTGAAAAGTGTTGTGCAGAGTTTTTGTTAATAAGAATGATTATTAGACGCGGCACAAACCAAAAACCGGAAAGAAAGCCGTCAAATAAATTTCTGGGGGAGCATAAAGTTCGCGAAACCTGTGGGAGCGGGCTTGCCCGCGATGGCGGTGGGTCAATCACCATCAATGTGAAAGTGATGGACTCATCGCGGGCAAGCCCGCTCCCACAGGTCCGCGAAAAGCAATGAAAACCCCAATCAGGCCGGTGCCAGCTCGGTGACAACCCGGCCGCTTTCCATGCGCACCAACTGGTCGGCTACATCGAAGTAGCGGTCATCGTGGGAGATCACGATGATGGTTTTGCCCAGGCGCTTGAGGTCCGGCAGCAGCTCGGTGTAGAAAATCCGGCGGAAGGTCGGATCCTGGTCTGCCGCCCATTCATCGAACACCAGCACCGGGCGCTCTTCGAGCCAGGCGTTGACCAGCGCCAGGCGCTTGCGTTGGCCGGTGGAGAGGTCGGTGGTGGTGAAGTTGCCGTCCTTGACGCTGACCTTGTGCGCGATTTCCAGGCGTTGCAGGTATTTGTTCGCGTCCTCGGGGATGTGCGTGTCGCCCTGCACCACGTCATCGAACAGGTAATAGTCAGCGAAGATCGTGGTGAACAATTGGCGGTAGTCATCACGGTTCTTCGCATCGATGGCCTCGTCGTTGACCCGGATCTCACCCTGTTGCGGCGTGTACAAGCCCAGCAGCAACTTGATCAGCGTGGTCTTGCCGCAACCGTTCTCGCCGACAATAAAGGTGATGTCGCCTTGCTTGATCGTCAGGTTGACCGGCCCGAGCTGGAAGGGCGCTGCACCTTCGGCAGCGGGGAAGGCGAAACGCACATCGGCCAGTTTCAGTTCGTGCACGGCTTGCTTGACGTTGCCCTGATCGCTGAGCAGCAAGTGCGGCTCAGGGGTGGAAAACTGCTCGGACAACTCGGCGATCCGGCGAAAGGCGATCTGCGCGCGGCTGACAATCGGCAACGTGCTGATCAAATGCTCCAGCGGGCCTTTCATATACAGCAGCACCAGCACGAAGCCGCTCATCACGGTCTTTTCGGCGCTTGGCCAGAAGGATTGCAGCGCCAGCACCAGGCCGATGACCACGAAGAACAGCATCGAGCCGAAGGTCTTGGCGATCACGAAGGTGTTGACCGAGCGCACCTGGGTCTTGCAGATGAAATCGGCTGTCGCCTTGATCCCCGACACGAACATGCGCTGGCGACGCGGGCGGTGGATTCGCAGTTCCTTGGCGCCATCGGCAATCGCGTTGTAGTGCTTCTGCAATTCGTCTTCAGCGTCACGGGCGGCCATGAAACCCTGCACACCCTTGCTCTGGGCGTAGGCTTGGATCGCCGTGCCGATCAGGATCGCGGCGACCATGATCAGGAACATCGGCCACGACAGAATCGCCAGGTAACCCATGCAACCCAGGGTCACGGTGAGGGAAATCGCCAGCGGGGCGAAGGCGAAGGCGAAGTCGCTGATGGTGTCGACGTCGTGGGTCAGCACCGGAATCAAGCGGTGGCTGCGATAGCGTTCAATCTGTTCGATGGGTGCCGACAGGACCTTTTCACCGAGCTGTTTACGCAGCCTGGCGATGATGTGCTGGCCGACGTAGTTGGTGCCGATGTCCGAGCAGATCGAGCTCAGCAGCGCCAGCAGGCACAGGCCGGCAAACAAGGCGACCACGCCCTGGGTCAGGCCGGTGTCCGAATGCAGGGCGTTGTTGATGGTCGCCAGCAGCACCGTGACGCTCAAGCCGCCGACCATGCCCAGGAAAATGGACGCGGCGACGATGAGTCGAAACGGTTTCAACAGGGCGAACAACTCGCCGATGGCGCCACGGGGAGGCTGGGTCATGGAAGACAGTTCCTTGGGTATAAAGGCAGATACCCAGTAGAACGTCTGATCGAGGGGTTAATTTACAAGGTCGCCGACTGGTGGTGCTCGCGACTCAAACACAAGACCCTGTGGGAGCGAGCTTGCTCGCGATAGCGGACTACCAGTCGACATCTCTATCGAATGGAAGGCAGTCATCGCGAGCAAGCTCGCTCCCACAGGGTTGGGGTTATGGTTAGAGCTCACGCACGATACGGAAGCCTATCCAGTCGCCACGCTCTTGCGGGTACTGGCTGTTGCGGTTGCCGGAGCGGGAGAACACTGGCGCTTCACCCCAGTCGTTGCCACGAATGCGCACGGCTTCGCAGTTGGGTTCTACCCACGCGCTGCCATCGGTGGGCGCGCCGACGTAGTTCGGGTGTTCGCAGTCTTCGACCCATTCGTAGACATTGCCGTGCATGTCGTACAGGCCGAACGCGTTCGGTGCATAGCTGCCCACCGGTGAGCTGTAGCTGTAACCGTCCGCCGGCCCGTAGGTGTTGGCGTGTTGGCTGATGCTGTATTCCTTGCCTTCATCGAACGGGAAGGGGAACGGGCCTTTGGTGCCGCCGCGTGCGGCGTATTCGCGTTGGGCTTCGCTGACCATGTGGTATTTCTGCCCGGTCTTTTTCGAGAGCCAGGCGACGTAGTGCTTCACGTCATCGAAGTTCATGCACACCGCCGGCTGACGCGGGCCTTGCGGGTAGCGCGGTTTGCTGGCGACGCATTCACGACCCGGCCGGGTATCGCCATTGGCGATGGTCACGCCACTCTCGCGCACGTAGCTGTCCCATTCGCCTGCGGTGACCTGGAAGCGGCTCATGGCGAAGGGTTTGGCGAAGGTCACTTCGTGCATCGGACTTTCGTCGGGTTCGCGACCGATTTCATCGTCCGGCGTGCCCATGGTGAAAGTACCGGCAGGCAGCACGACCATTTCCGGGCAATCGCGGCAGTCCTTGAACACTTTTCCCGGTTGCGGGGCGGTGGCCGCCTGGGCGGTGGTTGGCAGCAGACCTGCCATCAGGGCCGTCAGGGCCAGGGCCTTGAGTGGCAGGGTTAGTGGATTACTGTTCATGAGGTGTCTCGTTCAAAGAAAAAACTGGAATCATGCAAGATCCAATGTGGGAGCGAGCTTGCTCGCGATAGCGGTGAATCAGTCACCATCGATGTTGAATGTTTTGGCCCCAACGCGAGCAAGCTCGCTCCCACAGGGTTTTGCGTCAGGCGATCTTGCTCAGCAAGGCCATGAAGCGGTCGATGTGGTTCTCGGTGTTGAGCAGGCCGGGTGCGATGCGGATCACCGGGCCGACGTCGCGGTCCACCGAGTCGCAGACCACACGGTTTTCCATCAACTGCACGGCGATTTTTTCGCAGTCGCGGTCCTTGACCCGGAAGAAGGTGAACCCGGCTGACAGGTCCGGGCTCTTGGGCGTGACCAATTCAATCTGCGGGTGTTCCAGCAGCCGGTTTTTCGCATAGGTGTTAAGGGCGTGGATGCGCGCCTGCACCTCGGCCTTGCCCAGTTCCAGGTGCAGCTTGAACGCCTCGTCCAGGGCCCAGCGATGTTCGAAGCTGTGATAACCGCCGGGGGTCATGACGGTCGAGAACGTGGTGGCTTCGGAGAAGGTCGGAATCGTCGGCGTCACATCCTTGAGCTCGGCCGAACGGGCGCAGATGATCCCGGTACCGCGCGGGCCGAACATCCATTTGTGGGTGCCGGCGATGAAAAAGTCGCAGTGCATGTCGGGGAAGTCGAGGTCTTCGACGCCGAAACCGTGCACGCCATCGACCACATACAGGATGCGGTCCTTTTCCTCGCGGTTGCGATTCTGTTCGTTCACCAGTTTGCCGATTTCACCGATCGGCAGTTTCACGCCGCTGCCGGACTGCACCCAGGTCATGCCCAGCACGCGGGTTTCGGGGCGAATGCCTTTGGCGATCGAATCCAGCACCTCATCCGCCGACACGGTGTGGCTGTTCTCGAACAACTTGAGCTTGCGCACCTTGACCCCGTCCTTTTGCTGGCGGTAACCCAGGGCGTAATTGGTGGCGTAATGTTCGTGCTCGCTGGTGAGAATTTCCTGGTCCGGGCGCACATGGATGCCGCCGTAGATCAGCGACAGGCCTTCCGTGGTGCTGCTGGTCAGCGCGATCTGTTCAGGCTTGGCCTTGAGGTAGCGACCGGCCCAGACGCGCACCGCTTGCTCGCGTTTTTCCGTTTCGCCCAGGTCCCAGTCCATCGCCAGGCCCGGGTTGCGGTCGAGGTTGGCGCGGTGGCGTTCAATCGCCTCACGCACCGGCCGTGGGTGGGACGTCACCAGAAAATTGGCGAAGTGCAGGTAGTCCGGATCCTGGTCGAACAACGAACGCAATTGCGCCCATTTGTCCTTGGACAGCGGCGGTGGATTGGCAGCCAGCGCCGGTAGATTCACGGCGGCACTCAGGGGCAGGCCAGCCGCGAGAATACCGGCCTGCTTGAGGAATGAACGGCGGTTAGTCATGAGCTGGGTTCGCTTTTGCAAAAGTGGGCATCAGTTTTTTGCCACCGGTCTGGACGACTTCTGCACCTGGTCCCAGACCCGCAGGAAATTCCCGCCCCAAAGCTTGGCGATATCGGCCTCGCTGTAGCCGCGACTGATCAGCTCGGCCGTCACGTTGCGGGCTTCGCTGACATCCTTCCAGCCCTCCAGACCGCCGCCGTCGTTGAAGTCGGAACTGATGCCGACGTGGTCGATACCGATTTTTTTCACCGCGTAATCAATCGCGTCGCCGTAGTCCTTGAGGGTGGCTTTCGGTTCTTCGTCGACGATGGCGTAGAGCTGGCTGGCGTATTCGCCGAAACGTTGTTCGGACCAGACGGTGATCACCGGGTCGCCCGGCATCAGCGCCATTTCCAGGCCTTGCAGCGGTTGCAGGTCGAAGCGTGTGCGCAGGGCGTTAAGTTTGTCCTGGGTGGCCTGGCTCAGCGGGCGGATGTAGGTCGGGAAGCCGACAATCTGCACCACGCCGCCGCTGTTCTTGATCAGTTGCATTTCCTGATCGCTGAGGTTACGCGGGATGTCCACCAAGGCGCGCGGTGCCGAGTGCGAGGCGACCATCGGCGTGCGGCTCAACCGGGCGACTTGCTCCAGGGCCTTGGTCGACATCTGCGACACGTCGATGATCACGCCCAGATCGTTGAGACGATGCACCGCTTGTTTGCCGATCTCCGACAGGCCACCGAGGGCGTCGCGCGAATCATTGAAGAACGGCAGCGGTCGGGACGAATCCGCCCAGGCGTTGTTGCCCACGTAACTGAAACCGAACATGCGCATGCCACGAGCGGCCCAGGTGTCCAGCGCGTTCAGGTCGTTGCCCAGCGGGTAGGCGTTGAGCATGCTCATGAAGATCGCGAACTTGCCTTCGCCGTGCAGGCGACGGAAATCGTCTGGGGTGTAGGCGATGGCGACCTGGTTGGGGAAGTCGCGAACCATCGTGCTGATGATTTTGTAGCGGGTTTCCTGCTCGAACCGGGCTTCGTCGACGAAACCGGCGGTGGGGCGATGCGGGGCGTTGGCGCCGTTCCAGATTTCCGGCCAGCCGAAAATCGTCAGGGCCGCGCCGGACAAGCGACCGCGCCCTGTCTTGACCAGGTCGAATTGGCCGGTGCCGTCCTTGTCCGCTTCATTGCCGGCGGTGCCGAAGTCCAACGGTACGGTGACGTGGCTGTCGAACGAGAGGATGCGCTCTTGCAGCTCATCGGCCTGTTTCATCACCTTGGCCGGGTAACCGGGATTGTCCTTGAACCAATAATCCCAGGCCGCAAAGCCTGCCCCGGCACTGATCGCCAGGGCCAGCGGCAGGCCAATGTAGAGAGCCTTTTTCGAACGTGGTTTTGTCATTGCCATCTCAGTCAGGTTCGCCGCCCCGGTGCGGGCGCAGGGGCCTTTGCTATCTGGGAAGAACGAGTGGCCCGGTTGGAAATTTAGTGGGGCTGATGACCCCATCGCGAGCAGGCTCGCTCCCACAGGGGATCTACGGTGTTCACCCAATCCTTGTGGGAGCCAGCCTGCTGGCGATGCTTTTAAATTTTTGCAGCTAACAAACGTTCTAGCTTGGATAAAGCCTGCTTCATGGCTGACACAGGTAGGGCAATGACGATTTCTCGACGATGGTTCATGGCAGGCCTGGCGCTGACCGGTGCCGCCGTGCCTGCGGCTTTTTATGGGCATCGCGAATGGACGAAACCGGATCCGACGATCACACCCGGCGAAGCTTCATTCGATGTGGCGGATGTCGCCGGCCAGCATTTGGCGAACACCTTGCGTGGCGTCTGGCAGATTCGTTTCGAAGGGCGTGACGCCGGTATCGAAGGCCTGCCACGGGACGGGCTGGAGGTGTTTCTCGACGTCGGCCACAAAGGGCGCGGCCTGATCGGGTTCCTCGACACCGCCCAGCGCTTGCGCTCCAGCGATGAGCCGCGCTACCGGGTGCTGGGCGATCTGGCAGAAGCCAAGCCGGCTGAGTTGAGCTGGCGGCTGGTCAGTGCCGACGCCGCCCACGGCACGCCGGATTACGAATTCAGCATGTCGCTGGACGAAGTCTGGGCCGGTTTCGGCAATGCCGGCAGCGGTACCCTCAGTGGCCGGGTGCTGAACCTCGATCGTCCGCTGATGATGACCGCCCAGGACAATCGCTTCATCGCCGTCAAACGGGTTTTCCCCGAGGCCCGCGAGCGCGCCGGTCTCAATGCGCCGCTGCTGGCGTGGCTGGTGTCTGCCGAACATCGGTTGTTTCACCAGCTCTGGCATGCCTCGCGGGACAAGTGGCACACGCTGTCCGAAGACAAGCGCAACGCCCTGCGTGGCATTGGCTGGCAACCCGGACCGCGGGACAAGGAGCGTGATGCCCGTGGCGCCCGCAAAGATCGCAATGGCTCGGGCGTGGACTTTTTCTTCATGCACCGGCACATGCTGGGCACGGCGCGGTCGATGCAGGACTTGCCGTCGTGGCAGCATTTCCCACTGCCGCAGCCAGAACTGGCCCGGGATCGCATCGGCTTCGCCCATTACTGCGACAACCACGACGGCACCGCGCTGCCGCCGACCTGGCAGGCCGACGACGATGCCGAATACTCGCAATGGGTCAGCGACATCAAGACCGCCGAGACGTATCACAGCAACTTCCAGGTCTGGGAGTCGCGCTACCGCGATCCGCGTTATCTGTCGAAGCTCACCCTGGGGCAGTTCGGTTCAGAGGTCGAACTGGGGCTGCATGACTGGCTGCACATGCGCTGGGCCTCGGTGCCGCGTGATCCGTCCAATGGCCAGCCGGTGCCGTTTGCCCGGGATCCGGCAGACTTTTCCGCGCGCTGGTATGCGCCGGAAAACGACTTTCTCGGCGACCCGTTTTCCTCCCATGTGAACCCGGTGTTCTGGCATTTCCACGGCTGGATCGATGATCGTCTGGAAGACTGGTTCCGCGCGCACGAGCGTTTTCATCCGGGGGAGGTGAGTCGTCTGGAGGTCAACGGCGTGGCGTGGTTTGCGCCGGGGCGCTGGGTCGAGGTGGCTGATCCGTGGCTGGGGCCGAGCACCCATGGTTGCAGCACGACGCCGGGGTTGCAGACGGGCAAGTCGGTCGAGATGGACCCGGAAACCATGAAACTGGCGCTGCGCATCACCTTTGGTGAAGACGATAAGAAGCTGGCGGACCTGTTCCGCAAAGTGCCGCAGCGGCCTTGGTATGCGCGGCATTTGAAGGCCAAGCCGATTACCACTTAAGCAGGTGATACCGCGTTATCGTTCAATCGCGGGCAAGCCCGCTCCCACAGTTCATGTGTCATGCCCAACATTGCGGCACACATAAATCCCTGTGGGAGCCGGGCTTGCCCGCGATAGCGGACTTCCAGGCGACTCAAATCACAGAACCTGCCACCCGCCACCTAACGCCTTGTACAGCGCAATACTCGCCTGCAACCGCGACAACCGCAGCTGCACATTCAGATCCTGCGCGGCATACAGCGTGCGCTGGGTCTCCAGCACCGTCAGCAAATCCTCGGCCCCGGCCTGATAACGGCTTTGCGCAATATCGAAGGCGGTCTGCGCCTGGTTCAGTTCCTCGCTTTGCCACTGACGCTGTGCATCCAGTCCGCGAATGCTGTTGAGGGCTTTTTCCACGTCGGCGAAGCCGTTGATGATCGCCCCGCGATAGGTTTCCAGCAGTTCTTCCTGGCGGGCCGTGGCTTTATCGCGCTCGGCACCCAAGCGACCATTGTTGAACACCGGCGCAAGCAATCCGGCGGTGAGGTTGTAGAACGGACTGCGCAGAATGTCTGCCGCCCGGTTCGCCCCCGATCCCAATTCTGCGCTCAAGGTCACCTTCGGCAACATCGCCGCGCGGGCGACGGTGACGTTGGCCTGCGCGGCGGCCAGTTGTGCTTCGGCGCGGGCGATGTCCGGGCGGCGGGTGAGCAGTTCGCTGGGGGCGCCGGCCGCGATGGTCGGCCATGACAGCTGATCAAAGCGTTCCTGACCCAGCGCCAGCTCCTGAACCGGCCGGCCGAGCAGGGCGGCCAGACCGATCAACGCGTCCTGAGCCTGTTGCTGCACCAGCGGCAATTGCCGTTGCTGCGCCGCCACCAGGCTCTTCTGCTGCGCCAGTTCCAGGGCCGTTGCCGAACCCGAATCAAAACGCGTCTGCACCAGTTTCAACACGTTCTGCGCGTTCGCCAGGTTCAGCTCGGCGATGCGGCTTTGCTCCCGCAGCGACAAGGCCTGCGCGTAGGTATTGGCGACGCCGCTGAGCAGCGTCAATTCCACGGTCGCCTGATCGAACTCGCTGGCTTGCAGCGCGAATTGCGCGCTGTCACGGGAGGCCCGTTGACCACCCCAGAAATCGATTTCGTAACTGGCGCTGAGGCTGGCGTTGAAGTAATCGACGGCCTTGTTATCGCTGTCGGCATCAAGCTGGCTGTAACCGTTGCCGCGCAGCAGTTTTTGCCGATTGGCGTTCAGGGCACCCTTGACTTCGGGTAGCTGCGAACCTGCGGCAACCACCGTTTCGGCTTGCGCCTGGCGCACTCGTGCGATGGCGGCGGCCAGGTCGTAACTGCCGACCCGCGCTTGTTTAATCAGCTGATCCAGCTGCGGGCTGCCAAATTGCGTCCACCAGTGCAGGTTGCTGCGGGTGGCGTTTTGCGTGTGCGGCGATTGCCAGGAAGAGGGCGGCTGGATGCCGCTGTCCGGACGCTGGGCGGGCGTGCCGCAGGCGCCGAGCAGCAGGCAAAGGGTCAGTAAACTCAGTTGCGGCTTCATGGAGAGATCATTCACTGGTAAGGGCCGTGACCGGGTCGAGTCGGGCAGCTTTGCGAGCCGGCATGAAGCCGAAGACAACACCGGTGACCAGGGCGCAGCCAAAGGCACCGAGCACCGCTATCAAGGAGAACGCGACGGCGACTTCGCTGAGGATCAGCACGCCGCCGACGATCAGCGCCAGGGCGATCCCGGCGAGCCCGCCGACCACCGAAAGCATCACCGCTTCGGTCAGAAACTGGCGCAGGATGTCGCGCTGACGGGCGCCGGTGGCCATGCGGATACCGATCTCTCGCGTGCGCTCGCGCACGGTCATCAGCATGATGTTCATCACGCCGATGCCGCCGACCAGCAGCGAGATCGCGGCAATCGAGCCCAGCATCAATGACAAGGTGTTTTGCGTGCGCGCTTCGGCCTGGATCATCGCGGCGTTGTTGGTCAGTTCGAAATCCTTCTTGCCGTTGTGCAGGCGCAGCATCAATTGCTCGATGGCGATTTCGGTCTCCTTGACCTTGCGTGCGTCGGCGGCGGCGATGGCCACGTACTCGGGGTTGTGGGTGCCGAACAGCCGCACACTGGCGGCGGAGTACGGAATGGCGATGCGGTCGTCGCTGTCGGAGTCGCCAGAGCTGGCGCCTTTTTCTGCGAGCACGCCGACCACCTGGAACGGCACGTTCTCGATCAGGATGTACTGGCCGATCGGGTTGGCCACGTCCTTGAGCAACTTGGTCCGCACCTTGTGGCCGATCACTGCGACCGCCGCGGCGTTGCGTTCATCGTCCTGGGTGAAATAGCTGCCTTGCACCACCGGCCAGTTGAAGATCGCCGGGAAATTGGTGTCGTTGCCGCCGACGTAGCTCAAGTGGTCGAGGTTACCGAAACGCACCCCGGCCTCCTGGCCATTGACCGGCATGATTCGCGTCACCTGCGGCAGGCTGCCCACCGCCGCGACATCGTCCAGGGTGACGATGCCCAAGGGTGTTCGCGGGTTCGGTGATGAGCCGCTGAGGTAAATAATATTCGAGCCAAAGGCGCCCATTTGCGCCATCACCTGGCGTTTGCTGCCTTCGCCGACGGCCAGCATCACCACCACCGACGCCACGCCGATGATGATGCCGAGCAGCGTCAGCGCCGTGCGAAAGCGGTTGATCCACATCACCCGCCACGCCGCTTGTACGGCGTCGATCAGTTCGCCTTTCCACGCGCCGGTCGCTTCCGCGCCTTCGATCAGGCGCTTGCGCAGATCCACCGCTTGCAGCGCGCCGGGGTTGGCCGACGTTTGCGCTTCAGGGTTGTCATGGGCGCTGTCGCTGATGATCAGCCCATCGCGGATTTCGATGATGCGTTTGGCCCGGGCCGCGACCTCGCGGTCGTGGGTGATGAGGATCACCACGTGGCCCTGGCTCGCCAGTTCGTCGAGCAGGGTCATCACCTCGGCGCCGCTGTGGCTGTCGAGGGCGCCGGTAGGTTCGTCGGCGAGGATGATGTGGCCGCCGTTCATCAAGGCACGGGCGATCGACACCCGTTGTTGCTGGCCACCGGACAGTTGATGCGGACGGTTGCCGGTGCGCGAAGCCAGGCCGAGGCGGTCGAGCAGGGCGGCGGCGCGGGCATGGCGTTCGGCGGCCGGTAAGCCTGCGTAAATGGCCGGCATCTCGACGTTTTCCTGGGCCGAGCCGGACGGGATCAGGTGATAACCCTGGAACACAAAGCCAAAAGCCTCGCGACGCAGCCAGGCCAGCTCGTCGCTGTCGAGGGCGGCGACGTTTTGCCCGGCGAAACGGTATTCGCCCGAGGTCGGGCGGTCGAGGCAACCGAGGATGTTCATCAGCGTCGACTTGCCGGAACCGGACGCGCCGACAATCGCCACGAATTCCCCGGCATGGATCGACAGGTCGATGCCCCGCAACACGTGAACTTCCGGTGAATCGCCGCCGCCGTAGGCTTTGCGGATGTCCTGCAGGTCGATCAGGGGCGTCTGCATTCAGCCGCCACTCCCGTCGGCCGGGCCGATCAGCAGGTGATCGCCTTCCTGCAAGCCGTCGAGGATCTGCACCCGCAGACGATCACTGATGCCAGTGCGCACGTCGCGCTGCTGGATGCTGCCGTTTTCGGCGACGACCTGGGCGATTTGCATGTTGGCTTCAGTGCCGGCCTGCAGCGCCGCGACCGGTGCGGTCAGGGTGTTTTTCGCCTGATCGGAAACGAAGAACACTTGGGTGGTCATCTCCGCCATCAACGCGTTGTCGGCGTTATCGACGTCCAGCAACACCGTATACAGCACCACGCGCGCGCTGCCGCTTTTGCTCGAACTGGCCGGGCTGCCGCCACCCTGGCTGGTCTGGTCCAACGGCTTGGGCGGCACCGGCAGAATCTGCCGCACGGTGCTGCTCCAGCGTCGGTTGCCACCGCTGAGGGTGGTGAACCAGGCGGTCATGCCGGGTTTGACGTGACCGATGTCGGCTTCCGAAACTTCAGCCCACACGGTCATCGGCGACAAATTGGCGATGCGCAAAATCAGCGGTGTTTGTTGCTGGGCGTTGAGGGTCTGGCCGACCCGAGCGTCGAGGGCGACCACGGTGCCGGCCATCGGTGCGTAAATCCGCGTGTAACCGAGTTCGGCCTGATCGCTGCGCAGGCTGGCCTGGGCCTGACGGATCTGCGCCTGAAACATGTCGATGCGGGCCTGGGTGGCGTGCAGTTCGGCCTGGGCGGTTTGCACGTCTTCTTCGCGGGTCGCGCCGCCGGCCTTGAGGTTTTGCTGGCGCTGGAACTTCTGCCGGGCCAGTTCGTGCTGGGCTCGCTGTTCCTGGAGCTGCGCCTTGAGGTTCTCGATGGAGAAGCGTCCGGCGTCAAGCTTGGCCTGCTGGGTGGACGGATCGATCTCCACCAGCAGCTGACCTTCCTTGACCACGTCGCCGACTTCCACATGAATCTTCTGGATCTGCCCGGACGCCTGGGCACCCACGTCGACATAACGCCGGGGCTGCAGGGTACCCAGCGCCGTGACACTGCTTTCAATGTCGCCACGGCTGACTTGCACGGTGGCGAATTTATCCCGGCCCGGCGGGATCACTTGCCAGGCGGCGATGGCGATAACGGGGATCAGACAAAGTGCTACAAGCAGGGCGCGTCGGGTCTGTCGGGGACGTTTCATGCAGGGTTCCGGCCAATGGGTATCGGCCCGTCGTTCAACCTGCGCATGAAAGACGGCGGCAGGCGAACGCTGTCGGGGAGCCGACAGACACGGGGAGCTGTCCTGTAAACGAGGAAAGTGATGGGGAATTTAGGCGCGGACACAGGTCGATACAAACGGGGATAAATCCCCTCGCCACACAGGTGTAGCACATGACTATTTATCGGGTAAGTCAAAGCAACACTTTAAATCTATATGAGAATTACTATAAATTACGCGGCTCGAACTGCCACCATCTTGCCACTGCCCATTTGTGCGGTCGCAGAAGTGGCTCAAGGATAGAAACCGCACCTCGTGCGGCCGGGAGTCATGTTGGAAAACTACTATCGCGAGCTGGTGTGTTTCCTGAACGCCAAGCTAGGCAACCGTCAGGTGGCCGAAGATGTGGTGCATGACGCTTATCTGCGGGTGCTGGAGCGTTCCAGTGACACGCCGATCGAGCAGCCCCGGGCCTTCCTTTATCGCACCGCGCTGAACCTGGTGATCGACGATCATCGCCGCAATGCCTTGCGCCAGGTCGAATCGCTGGACGTGCTCGACAACGAAGAGCGCTACTTCACCCCATCCCCGCACAACTGCCTCGATCATGGCCAGCGCCTGGAGATGCTCCAGCGTGCCCTGGCGGAATTGCCGCGGTTGTGCCGCGAAAGTTTTCTGCTGCGCAAGATCGAGGGCCTGTCGCACCCCGAAATTGCCGAGCACCTCGGTATCTCGCGCGCGCTGGTGGAGAAGCACATCGTCAATGCCATGAAGCATTGCCGCGTGCGGATGCGTCAGTGGGACGCCCATTGATCCCTTCTCTCTAAATTTTTTTTCATTGTCCTCGTTCCTACTCAACAGACGACCTGCTGTCCTGCATCAGGTCACTTAGGCTTATTCCCCTTGTTGAGGGGTTCATCCAGAGGACACTGGAAATGACACAGGCAATTGCATCGCCCATCGTTCACGACCTGATCGGCGTCGGTTTCGGCCCTTCGAACCTGGCGCTGGCCATCGCTCTGCAAGAGCGCGGGCCGAGCCAGGGCGAGCTGGATGTTCTGTTTCTCGACAAGCAGGCGGACTATCGCTGGCACGGCAACACCCTGGTGACCCAGAGCGAGTTGCAGATCTCCTTCCTCAAGGACCTGGTGACCCTGCGCAACCCGACCAGCCCGTATTCGTTCGTCAACTACCTCAAGCATCACGGGCGTCTGGTGGACTTCATCAACCTCGGCACCTTCTACCCGTGCCGCATGGAGTACAACGACTACCTGCGCTGGGTCGCCGGCCAGTTTGAAGCCCAGAGCCGCTACGGCGAAGAAGTGCTGACCATCGAGCCGGTGCTGCACAACCAGCAGGTCGAGGCGCTGCGGGTGATCTCTCGTGACACTCAAGGGCAACAACACGTGCGCACCACCCGTTCGGTGGTGGTCAGTGCCGGCGGTACGCCGCGCATTCCCGAAGCGTTCAAGGCGCTCAAGGATGACGGCCGCGTGTTCCACCATTCCCAGTACCTGGCGCAGATGGCCAAGCAGTCTTGCGTGAACAATCAGCCGATGAGCATCGCGATCATCGGCGGCGGCCAGAGCGCGGCGGAAGCCTTCATCGATTTGAACGACAGCTTCCCGTCGGTGCAGGTCGACATGATCCTGCGTGGCTCGGCGCTGAAGCCGGCGGATGACAGTCCGTTCGTCAACGAAGTGTTCTCGCCGGAGTTCACCGACCTGGTGTTCCAGCAGGCGAGCAGCGAGCGTGAGCGTCTGGTCAACGAGTACCACAACACCAACTATTCGGTGGTGGACATCGACCTGATCGAACGCATCTACGGCATCTTCTATCGCCAGAAAGTCTCAGGCATCGCGCGCCACACTTTCCGTACCCTGACCACCATCGAAAAAGCCACCGCCACCGAGCGCGGTATCGAACTGGCGGTGCGTAACAACGCGACCGGCGAAGTCACGGTTCGTCTGTACGATGCCGTGGTATTGGCCACCGGCTACGAGCGCCAGATGCACCGCAAACTGCTGGCGCCGCTGGAGCAATACCTGGGTGATTTCGAGGTGGATCGCAACTACAAACTGATCACCGACGAGCGCTGCAAGGCCGGCATCTATATGCAGGGCTTCTGCCAGGCGAGCCACGGTTTGAGCGACACGCTGTTGTCGATCCTGCCGATTCGCGCGGATGAGATTGCCGGTTCCTTGTATGACCATGGCAAGCACCGTGGGCATAGCCGGTCGATGGTGGATTTGTTGTTGGCCACTGCGAGCTAAAATGTGTGGTGGCTGTGAGGCCGTCATCGCGGGCAAGCCCGCTCCCACAGTTTGATCTATTGGCACAAAATCCGTGTTCACTAGAGATCTCTGTGGGAGCGGGGTTGCCCGCGATGGGGTCCTGAAAGTCACCACAAATATTGAAAGCTGAACCCTTCCTGAAGAACCCCGCAATTCCCCCACCACCCGCCGTTCCTTCGTTTACTCTCCAGAAATCGGGGCGTAAGCTTCGCGCGTTTTCATCAATAGCGGAGACCCTCTGTGGGTACTTGTTCGAGTGACAGTAGTCGGCCGGTTTCGATAACCGGCACCTTCCCGGCAAGATAACGCGCAGCCTGTTGCCGTTGTCTCGCCGTAAAGCGAGCAGCGGAAATCCCGATCGCGGCCAGCCCAGGACCGTGTCCCGACCTCCCTCTCATCGACGCCTGACCGTGTGTGATGTTCGACGTGCCTGTCGTCATCGCAGCGACTCGACACGCCTGCTCGAAGGTCTCCCGGCTGACCCAGGGGGCACCGCCATGAACCTTACCCTGCTCAAGGAATTCTTTGCCGGATTCCTGCGCACCCGTCACATCGGCCGGCACTTTCGCCGACTGGCGCTGCTGGAAAGCTTCACCGACACCACGGTCAGCCGTGAAGTGCCGCCAACGCTGGCGCAAACCCTTGTTACCGCTGCCAACAGCGCCACCGGCCCCTTGCTGAAAAAACTCGGCAGCCACACCGACGGCTTGAGTGAACAGGAAGCCGACACCCTGCGCGAGCGATACGGCCTCAACGAAGTCGAACACGAACAGCCATTGCCCTGGTGGACCCACCTGTGGCACTGCTACAAAAACCCGTTCAACCTGCTGCTGACCTTGCTCGCGGTGATCTCCTGGCTGACGGAAGACATGAAAGCCGCCATCGTGATTTTCTCGATGGTGGTGCTCTCGACCTTGCTGCGCTTCTGGCAGGAAAGCAAATCCAACCAGGCCGCCGACGCGCTCAAGGCAATGGTCAGCAACACCGCCACGGTGCTGCGTCGGGAGGCATCACGCACCGAGGTGCCGATCAAGCAATTGGTGCCGGGCGACCTGATCGTGCTTTCGGCCGGCGACATGATCCCTGCCGACTGCCGGGTGCTCAGCGCCAAGGACCTGTTCGTCAGCCAGGCGGCGATGACCGGCGAATCGATGCCAGTGGAAAAATTCCCGCGCCAGCAGGACAGCGACAGCGGCAACCCGCTGGACCTCGACAACATCCTGTTCATGGGCACCAACGTGGTGTCCGGCACGGCGATGGCGGTGATTCTCACCACCGGCAACAACACCTATTTCGGCGCCCTGGCCCAGCGCGTCGGCGCCACCGATCGCGCCCCGACCTCGTTCCAGACCGGGGTCAACAAAATCAGCTGGCTGTTGATCCGCTTCATGTTCGTGATGGCGCCGCTGGTACTGTTCATCAACGGTTTCACCAAGGGCGACTGGACCGAAGCGCTGCTGTTCGCGCTGTCGATTGCCGTGGGCCTGACCCCGGAAATGCTGCCGATGATCGTTACCTCGACCCTGGCCAAAGGCGCGGTGTTCCTGTCGCGTAAAAAAGTCATCGTCAAACGCCTCGACGCGATCCAGAACTTCGGCGCCATGGACGTGCTGTGCACCGACAAGACCGGCACCCTGACCCAGGACAAGATCTTCCTCGCCCGAAACGTCGACGTCTGGGGCAACGACTCCGACGACGTGCTGGAAATGGCCTACCTCAACAGCTACTACCAGACCGGCCTGAAAAACCTGCTGGACGTGGCGGTGCTGGAACACGTGGAAATCCACCGTGAACTGAAGGTCGGCACGGCGTTTCGCAAGGTCGATGAAATTCCGTTCGACTTCACCCGCCGACGCATGTCGGTGGTGGTCGCCGGGCGCGATCAGCCGCATCTGCTGATCTGCAAAGGTGCGGTGGAAGAAGTACTGGCGGTCTGCACGCGTGTGCGCCACGGCATGGTTGATGAAGCACTGACCGATGAATTGCTGGCGCGGATTCGCCAGGTCACTGGCGCGTTCAATGCTGAAGGTCTGCGGGTAGTCGCCGTGGCTGCGCGGCCCATGATTGAAGGCCGCGACACTTACAGCCTGGCGGATGAACAGGCGCTGACGCTGATCGGTTATGTGGCGTTCCTCGATCCGCCGAAAGAAAGCACCGCCCCGGCCCTGAAGGCGCTGGCCGCTCATGGCGTGGCGGTGAAGGTGCTGACCGGCGACAACGAACTGGTGACCGCGAAGATCTGCCGCGAAGTCGGCCTGGAACAACAAGGCCTGCTGATGGGCAATGACATCGAACGCATGAGCGACGCCCAATTGGCGGTGGCGGTCGAGACCACCAACGTCTTTGCCAGACTCACGCCGTCGCACAAGGAACGCATCGTGCGTCTGCTCAAAGGCAACGGCCACGTCGTCGGTTTCATGGGCGACGGCATCAACGACGCACCGGCACTGCGCACCGCCGACATCGGTATTTCGGTGGACAGCGCCGTCGACATCGCCAAGGAAGCGGCCGACATCATCCTTCTGGAAAAGAGCCTGATGGTGCTGGAGGAGGGCGTGCTGGAAGGGCGCCGGACCTTCGCCAACATGCTCAAGTACATCAAAATGACCGCCAGTTCGAACTTCGGCAATGTGTTCTCGGTGCTGGTGGCCAGCGCGTTCATTCCGTTCCTGCCGATGTTGCCGATGCACCTGCTGGTGCAAAACCTGCTCTACGACGTCTCGCAGATCGCCATCCCGTTCGATCACGTCGATGAAGAAATGCTCAGCAAGCCGCAGCGCTGGCAGCCGGCGGACGTCGGGCGCTTCATGCTGTTTTTCGGCCCGATCAGTTCGATCTTCGACATCACCACGTTTGCCCTGATGTGGTACGTGTTCGACGCCAATACCCCGGACCATCAAACGCTGTTCCAGTCCGGCTGGTTCGTGGTCGGGCTGCTGACCCAGACCTTGATCGTGCACATGATCCGCACACCGAAAATCCCGTTCCTGCAAAGCCGCGCGGCGATGCCGTTGATGGTCATGACCGGGATCATCATGGCCGTAGGGATTTTCCTGCCGATGGGACCGTTGGCGCACTACTTCAAATTGCAGGCGCTGCCGTCGCTGTATTTCGTGTTCCTGCCGCTGATCCTGCTGGCGTACATGGGGCTGACTCAGGCGGTGAAGGGTTTCTACATTCGGCGGTTTGGATGGCAGTAATGGCCGGGTCTTTGGTTATTTCAGAAAAGTCCTACAGAAACATCTGTGCGCCTCCCGTAGCCTCGCCGCTTCAAAAATCAGCTATTCACACATGAGGCTACGATGCCGAATAAAGCCTTGCGCATCCTGATCGCCGACGAGCAGCACTTTCACCGGATGCTGATCGAGCGGCTGTTCAATCAGCTCGATTATTACCGCGTGGCGCCGGTGCAGGATCTTGCTTCAATGCTGACCCTGGTCGAGTACGGTTGTGAGCCGTTCGACCTGGTGGTCGTCAATGCCGCGCTGGCGGCCGGCGAACTGGATTTGCTCAGCTATGTCCTCGATAACCGGCAGGTTCGCCACGCACTGATTTTCGACGGCCAACGGGCGCAGTTGCCGGCGATCCCGGCCGGCCGGCAACCGAAGGTTCAAGTGAGCCATGCGGCGCTGCCTGATCTGCGGTGTATCCAGATGTTGATGGCGATCATTGATCCATCGTCGCAGGAGCGTCATCAGCGGTACGCCGGGTGATTGCGACATACCGTTCGTCGGCACTGTCATTTCTGACAGGTAGATTCTGCCTTTCTCCCATGCAACAGTCCTGGCGCAGCCGTTGCGTCTGCCCCGGCGTTATCCGACGGGCATTCGTTGAGTCTTTGCACAGGGAGTTGCCATGAAGTCAGCGATGATTGTGGACGATCATCCGGTGGTTCGCGCCGCAGTGAAGCTTGTACTGGGGCGGGAAGGTTTCAAGCAGATTCATGAGGCGGCCAGCGTTGGGGAAGCGTTGACCACACTTCGTGAGCAACGGGTGGATCTGCTGATCCTGGATCTGGTGATGCCCGGCGGCAACGGCCTGGACCTGCTGGAGCGAATCAAGGCCAGCGACTGGAAATGCGTGGTGCTGGTGTTCACCTCGCTCGATCCGCTGTTTTTCCAGGAGCGGTGCATGCGCGGCGGCGCGTTGGCGTATGTCTCAAAAACCAACAGCCTGGAGCAATTGCACAAGGCTGTGCACGCAATGATGGCGGGCTACACCTATTTTTCGCAGTTGCTGTCCAGGCCGATGAACCCGCTGCAACACAGCGAAAAAAAGTTGATCGATACACTGTCCAACCGCGAGTTGACCATCTTGCAATACCTTGCCCGAGGCTTCTCCAACAAAGCGATCGCCGAAGCCATGAACCTGAGCCACAAAACCGTCAGCACCTACAAAACGCGCCTGGTCATAAAACTGGGGGTTGTGGCGGCGGTGCATCTGCGGGACTTCGCCATACGCAATCACCTGATCTGAGTGCGCCAGACCGTGCGATGCATTCTGCTGATCCTGATGATGTGCCTGGTGCTGCCAGCCTCGGCCCGGACCACCGGCGAGCCTGAGCGCTTGCAGTTGCTGGGGCGTTCCACGGTGGAGGGCTACGCGGTCCATCTGGATGAACAGGACCGGCAATGGCTGCGCAACAAGCGTGTGTTGCGCCTTGGGGTGAGCGGGCCGGACTACCCACCGTTCGAGGTGACGCGCAATCACGACGAGCTGGAAGGCATCACCGCCGATTACGCCATGCTCGTTGCGCAACTGCTGGACGTGGAAATCGAGGTGCTGCGCTACGTCACGCGTGAAGCGGCCATGGAAGCCCTTAAATACGGCGAACTGGATCTGCTCGGGACCTCAAACAACTTCGAACTGGCCGACCCCGAGCTGATCCTGTCCAGTGCTTACGCTGAAGATCAGCCGATGCTGGTCACCCGACTGGACGAGCGCATGCCCGAGGATCTGGCGGGTAAACGCATTGCCATGGCCGATGATTATCTGCCGGCGCAGACCGTTGAATCGTTTTATCCCGAGGCCAGCCTGAAACGTTATCCGTCGGCGCTCGATGCGCTCGGGGCGGTGGCGTATGGGCAGGATGATGTGTACCTCAGCGACCTCATCAGCGGCAATTACCTGATCAACAACAACTACTTCAATTCCGTTCATCTGGTAGGACCGTCGGGCCTCGACGCTAACCCGTTCGGCTTCGCACTGGCCCGGGACAACTTGCCGCTGAAGGACCTCTTCGACAAGGCGCTGGCGGCGATCCCCATGGAGCAGCGCTCAATCATCGAGCAGCGCTGGAGCGCCGGCAGGGCCAAAGTGGCGGGACAGCAACGCGTGGATCTGAGTGTGAGTGAACAGCGCTGGCTGGATCAGCATCCGACGGTGAGGGTGGCGGCGATCGAGGACTTTGCGCCGTTGACGTTTTACACGGCCAATGGAAGCTTCAGTGGGTTGACGGCGCAATTGCTGACGCTGATCAGCCAGCGTAGCGGCTTGAACTTCAACGTGGTGCGAGGCCAGACCCTGGACCAGCAGATCCAGCGGCTCAAAGCCGGCGAGATCGACGTCTTGCCCGCCATCATCCCCACGACCGAAGACGTCGCAGGGCTGCACTTTACCCGGTCCTATGTGACCAATCCGTACACGCTGGTCAGTGCAGCAACCGCCGACAGCCCTAAGACACTGGGCGATCTGGCCGGCAAGCGCCTGGCGATATATCCCCGTCACCCGATGCGTGCGTTCATTCAGGCGCGGGCGCCGCAGGTGCAGATGGTGGGCGTACAAAACCCGGCCGAAGGTCTGGAGCTGGTGGCGAAAGGACAGGCCGATGCCGCGCTCAGCTCATTGTTCATCACCCGTTACCTGATCGCCCGGTACTACCAGGGGCGTTTACGGATCAGCAGCACTGTGGGCGACGAGCCGGCGCGTATCGCCATGGCCACCGGTCGTGACCAGCCGGAGTTGCACTCGATTTTGAACAAGGCGTTGCTGAGCATTTCGCCCGAAGAGATGGACGGGTTGGTCGCTCGCTGGAGCAATGATGCGGTGGTCGAGGACAGTTATTGGCTGCGTCATCGGCAAAACATCTTGCAGGCATTTGCCGCCGCCGTGGCGTTGTGGTTGCTGGCGCTGGGCTGGATTGCCTGGCAGCGTCGGCAGATCCGCCAGCGCCAGCAGTGGATGCAGCAATTGCAGGAGGCCAAGGACGCAGCGGACGATGCCAACCGTGCCAAAACCACGTTTCTGGCGACCATGAGCCATGAAATCCGCACACCGATGAATGCCTTGATCGGCATGCTTGAAATGGCTGAGAAGCAGGCGCAAGAGGGCATCGTCGACCGTTTTGCCATAGATGTCGCGTCCACTGCCGCGCAGCAGTTGCTGGCATTGATCGGCGATATCCTGGACATCGCACGCATCGAATCCGGGCATTTATCCCTGACACCCGAGCGCGTCAATCTGCGTGACCTGGTGGCGTCAGTTTGCCGGGTGTTTGAAGGGCTGGCGCGGGAGAAAAATCTGGCGTGGCGAGTCGATCTGGACCCGCGCAGCGACCGCGACGTGCTGGTCGACCCCACGCGCTTCAAACAGGTGCTGTCCAACCTGTTGAGCAACGCGATCAAGTTCACCCGTGACGGTGAGGTGAGTTTAACGTTACGCGTGGTGTCCGGTGTGTCGGGGCATCTGGCGGTCAATCTGCGCATTGAAGACAGCGGCATCGGCATCAGTGCAGCCGACCAGCAGCGGTTGTTCAGTCCGTTCGTTCAGGCCGGTAACAGCCAGCAATCCGCCCGCCAGGGTTCCGGCCTGGGGTTAGTGATCAGCCGCACGTTGTGCGAAATGATGGGCGGACGGCTGGTGCTGCACAGCGTCCTCGGCCAGGGCTCGCACGTCGACATCAGTCTTTCGCTGATGGTGTTGAAAGCGTTGCCACCCTGTGAATCAGTGGACAGCGGATCGCCGAAACCCACGCGGCCACTGACCATTCTGGTGGTTGACGATTACCCGGCCAATCGCCTGTTGCTTTCAAGTCAGCTGGGCTATCTGGGGCATCGCGTGATGGAGGCCGAGGATGGCGAGCAAGGGCTGGAGCTGTGGCGTGTCCACGAGTTCGATGTGGTCATCACTGACTGCAATATGCCGAACCGCAGCGGTTATGAATTGACCGGTGCGATACGCGATGAAGAGCGTCTGCAAGGCCTGCCGCCGACACTGATCCTGGGTTTTACCGCCAATGCGCAGCGCGAGGAAAAGGTCCGGTGCCTTGAGGCGGGCATGGATGACTGCCTGTTCAAACCCATTCGGCTGGCGGATCTGAGTGGATGGCTGGCTGACCGGTTTGAAGAGGCCAGGAGTGAAGCCCCTTCGTCTTCGCCGATCGACTTGAGCGAGTTGGAGCAATACGTCGGTGAAGACCGGACGTTGATTAATCAATTGCTGCGCGAACTGGCCGTGACCAATCGGGATGACCGTGAACATCTGCTTAAAGCACAGGCTGACAACAATCTCCCTGATCTGCGAAACCTGGCGCACCGCATCAAGGGCGGTGCGCGCATGGTCCGGGCCCAGCGGTTGATCGAGTGTTGTGAGGCGCTGGAACGCGCTTGTGGCGAAGGGCATGCGGCATCGATCGACGAGGCCGTCGATCAATTGCAGCACGCCATGCGAAGTCTCGATCAGAGCCTTGAGCCGGGCTGACGCTTAATCCCAATGCGGCGCGATGCCTTTGGGGCTGGTCAATCGATGGCCGCGATCAAGACCTGCGATGAGCGCCATGTCGGCTTCGCTCAAGCGCAATGCACAGGCTTGCAGATTGCTGTGCAGGTTGGCGCGTTTGGTGGAAGACGGAATGACCGCGTAACCCAGTTGCATGGCCCAGGCCAGCGTGACTTGCGCCGGGGTGGCCTGCAAGCGCTCGGCGATGTGCTGGATCGCCGGGTCTTTCAACACTTCGCCGTAGGCCAGGGTCATGTAGGAGGTGATCTGGATGCCCTGACGCTGAGCAAACTCGACGACCTTGCGGTTTTGCAGGTACGGGTGCAGCTCGATCTGGTTGGTTGCAATGTTCTCGGCACCGACCGCTGCAATTGCTTTTTGCATCAGCTCGACGGTGAAGTTGGAGACGCCAATCTGCCGGGTCAGGCCCAGTCGCTTGGCTTCGAGCAAGGCGCCCATGAACTCTTCGACCGGCACTTGATCGTCCGGGGACGGCCAGTGGATCAGCGTCAGGTCCAGGTAGTCGGTCTGCAGTTTGCGCAGGCTTTCCTTGAGGCTGTCAATCAACCGGTCTTTGGCAAAGTTGGCAACCCAGATTTTGCTGGTGATGAACAATTCTTCACGGGCGATGCTGCTGGCGGTGATGGCCTCGCCGACCTCGGCTTCGTTTTCGTAGATTTGCGCGGTGTCGATCACCCTGTAGCCCAGCGCGAGGCCGGTGCTCACCGAATCGATGACCACCTGGCCTTGCAAGCGAAAGGTACCGAGACCGAATGCGGGAATAGACATCAATGACTCCAGGGGTTGCAGTGGGAATGGGCAGGAGTATCCCCGGCTGCCTCCCCGGGAAAAACCGCTGGATGGGCAAAGCAATATTTACCGCAAGTCATGAATCGGGGAGGGGGCAGCCTGGGGGATTGTGGGTGTCTGGTCGGCCGCCATCGCGAGCAGGCTCGCTCCCACATTGGAATGCGTCCCCCTGTGGGAGCGAGCCTGCTCGCGATGGCCGCGACTCGGTCTCGGAACTTATCCCCGAGCCTCAAGAATCATGCAAGTCGTCGACCCCGTCGCATACAACCGCCCATCCACATCATAAATCCGCCCCTCGGCCAGCGCGGTGGAGCGCCCCAAATGCACAATTTTCCCTTCGGCCCGGACCGGTCCGCTGGCACCGGTCAACGCCCGGACGTAGCTGATGCGTAAGTCCAGCGTCGTATAGCCCTGGCCCTTCTTCAACTGTGTATGAATCGCGCAGCCCATGCACGAATCCAGCAAGGTCGCCGCATAGCCGCCATGCACGCTGCCCAGTGGGTTGTAGTGCCGCGAATCCGGCGTGCCCTGGAAAATGAACAGCCCGGCCGACCATTCGATGGGGATGAAGTCCATCAAGGCGCCGATGGGCGGTGAAGGCAGTGCGCCGTCGCCGATACCCTCGAAAAACTCGGCGGGCGACAGCGCACTGACCTCGGCCATGGACAGGCTGCCCGGTCCGGCCAGACGCGAGCGCATGGCCTGTTCCTGGGCGATCCATTGGGCGAGGGTGGCGTCACGGTTGGGGCTTTGCATGATGAGGTCCTCAGGCGGGAGCGGATATTATGGTTGTAATCCTGGTCGATATTATGTCCGAAATAAAAACTCCGCCAGCCCCGTGTGTCGAGTCGTCACACGCAATCGCCAAGGCAAAAGTCCTCGCCGATGGCAGCCCTGTCGAAACCTTCACCATCGTTCTCCAGATAGAACGCTCAAGCTGATTTTTGCCGTCTAGTGGATCAAAGCGTTCGGTCTTAAGCTGGGCCATTGCGTTACACAACGAATTTGGAGGCAGGATGAAAAACATCATCGGTATTTACACCAGCCCGCGCACCCACTGGGTCGGCGACGGTTTCCCGGTTCGCACGCTGTTTTCCTACGACAACCTGGCCAAACACATCAGCCCGTTTTTGCTGCTCGATCATGCCGGCCCCGCCGAATTCACCCCGACCACCGAACGTCGTGGCGTGGGTCAGCATCCGCACCGCGGTTTCGAAACCGTGACCATCGTTTACAAGGGCGAAGTGGAGCACCGCGATTCCACCGGCAGCGGCGGCAAGATTGGCCCCGGTGATGTGCAATGGATGACTGCGGCATCGGGGATCCTCCACGAGGAGTTCCACTCCGAAGAGTTCGCCAAGAGCGGCGGCACCCTGGAAATGGTGCAGCTGTGGGTCAACCTGCCGGCCAGGGACAAAATGGCCGATGCCGGTTACCAGACGATTCTCGATGGCGACATCCCGAACCTCCCGCTCAAGGACAAGGCCGGCAGCCTGCGCTTGATCGCGGGTGAGTTTGAGGGGCACACCGGTCCGGCGCGCACGTTCACGCCGATCGACGTCTGGGACCTGCGCCTCAACGGCGGCAAATGGTTGACCCTCGACCTGCACGAAGGTCGCAACACTGCGCTGGTGGTGCTGCGCGGCACGGTTCAGGTCAACGGCCTGGAACTTGTGCGCGAAGGGCAGTTGGCGTTGTTCGAACGCGAGGGGCATCAGCTCAGCCTGGAAGCCAATGACGACGCGGTGGTGTTGCTGCTCAGCGGCAAGCCGATCGACGAACCGATTGTCGGCCACGGTCCGTTCGTGATGAACAGCGAGCAAGAGATTCATCAGGCTTTCGCTGACTTTCAGTCAGGCCGGTTTGGGCAGATGAGCGATTGAGCTCATTGTTTTGACGCCGGGCTATGCCAACACACATCCCTGTGGGAGCGAGCTTGCTCGCGATTGCGGTAGGACAGCCACTTATTCAGTGACTGTCTGACCGCCATCGCGAGCAAGCTCGCTCCCACAGTTTTTTGTGGTGTTATCAGATCCTCAATTGCTCCTACACTGTGCCCATCCGTACATGGGCTGGAGTTGTTTGATGCTGTCACTGCTTACCAATCACCCCTTGATCAGTGCGCTGGTCCTGATCCTGATCGATCTCGGCTTGTGGCGCTTGATCAGTGCCAACGGCAGCAACTGGAAACTGGTCGTGCGGCTGGTGATTTTTGCGCTGTTCAGCGTCTTGTTGTTCAACGAAGGCATGAACCCGCTGGAGCCGGCACCCTGGGCCGACAACGTACCGCTGCACCTGGCGGCCACGGGGTTGCAGATCGGCTGGTGGCTGTTCGGCGCGCGCACCCTGACGGTGTTGATCGGTGCAGTGATGATGCAACGGGTCGGGCACACCGGGCGCCTGCTGCAGGATCTGCTCGGAGCGGTGATCTTTCTGATCGCCGTCATCGCCGCCCTCGCCTATGTGCTCGAACTGCCGGTCAAAGGCGTGCTCGCCACCTCCGGTGCGTTGGCGATCATCGTCGGCCTGGCCTTGCAAAGCACACTCAGTGATGTGTTCTCCGGGATCGTCCTCAACACCACCAAACCCTATCAACTGGATGACTGGATCTCCATCGACGGCACCGAAGGCCGGGTCACCGACATCGACTGGCGCGCCACGCGCCTGCAAACGTCCCAGGGCAGCATGGCGGTGATTCCCAACTCGCTGGCGGCCAAGGCCAAGATCATCAATTTCAGCCGGCCGAGCGATATGTTCGGCGTCTCGATCAGCCTGCAACTGAGCCCGCACGCGCGCCCGCAAACGGTGCTCGACGCGCTGGAGCGGGCGATGCAGGGTTGTCGTTATCTGCTGAACAAACCGGCGCCATGTGTCGCGTTGAAAGGCTCCAACGCCAGTGGCGTGGAGTACGAAATCAGTGGCTTCGTGGTCTCCATGGATCAGAAGCGCATGGTGCGCAATCTGCTGTTCGACCTGGCGTACCGGCACTTGCAGGCGTCCGGTGTCAGCCTGTTGTCGAACGTCGAATCCAACGCGCCTGCCGGCCTGTCACGGCCACGGGCGTTGCTGGACAGCTCGAACATTTTCTCAACCCTGCGTCAGGAAGAGAAAGACACCTTCAGCCAGAACATGACCCTGCAAACCTTCCGTGCCGGTGACATGATCCTGCCGGCGGGGGAGGTCAGCGATCACCTGTTCATCATCGAATCGGGTGTGGTCTCGGTGCAATTGAGCCGGGGCGGGGTCAAGTTCGAATCTGGGCGCATGGGCCCGGGCGAGGTGATCGGCGAGGGCGGGATTTTGTCCGATACCGCGCTGCCGGCAGAGTTCACCGCCAAGACGGCCTGCAGTCTGTACCGGATCGAGAAGGACTACCTCAAACCGTGCCTGGATGCGCGCCATGACATCAGCGAAGCGATGAAGGCGTTGCTGGATTTCCGCTTGCACAAGGCACAGACCCTGACCCAGGAAGCGCCGAAGGTGGTGGAGAAGAAAGGGTTTTTGCGGTGGTTGCGCAGTCGGGCGTAGTTCTTCAGGTGGATGGCCGCTGCGCGGATCGCGGGCAAGTCCGCTCCCACATTGATTGTTGCGAACTCAAGGTTCGGGTTCGCATCAAATCCCTGTGGGAGCGGGCTTGCCCGCGATAGCAATTGCAGACTCACCAAAATATTAAGATCAGAAATCCAGAGTCGCCGACACCTTCAACGTCCGCGGCGTCCCCTGTGTCAAATACCCGCCATTGGCCGACGCCCAGTAAGCCTTGTTCGCCACGTTCTCCAGATTGGCGCGCAAGGTGATTTCCTTGTCATCAAGCGTGAAGGCATACCGCGAACCCACATCAAAACGATTCCACGCCGGGATGCTCTGGGTGTTGGCGGCATTCAGATACTGCCCGCCCGTGCGCAACATCCGCGCGCTGAACGCCGCGCCTTCGATCCCCGGCACATCCCAGTCGGCCCCGACGTTGAGCTGAAAACGCGGCACGCCGACGGCGCGGTTGACGCCGTTGGTGCTGCCTTCGATCTCGGTCTTCATCAGCGTCGCGCCGCTGAGCAGGCGCAGGCCTTCGAGCGGTTCGCCGTAGAGGTTCAATTCCACGCCTTTGTTCTGCTGTTGGCCGTCGACCCGGAAGATACCGTCCTGCGTGTAGCTCGATGGCTGCTCAATGCGATACACGCCCAGACTGGCGCCGTAGGTGTCCATGTCCAGGCGCACGCCGGCTTCGATTTGCTTGCTGCGCACCGGGGCGAAGGTTTCGTCGCGGTTGACCGCGCTGGTCGGCGGCGTCGGGCCCTTGGCCAGGCCTTCGATGCGGTTGGCGTAGAACGAAACGTGTTCCCACGGCTTGATCACCAAACCATAAACCGGCGTGGTGATCGACTCTTCATAGCTTGAAGTGCGGGCGCCAGTGGTGGTGTTCCAGCCGTCGACGTTGAGTGTCTGGCGTCGCACGCCGAGGGTCAGCAAGATGCGATCGTCGATAAACCCCAGGGTGTCGGACACTGCCGCACTGCGCAGGGTGTTTTTGCCGACGATGCGCGGGTCGTGGATGTCGCTGCCAAACGACGTCGCCCGTGGACGCGGTTTATCGGTGACGTTGTAAATGTTGGTGCTGTAGCGCCCGGCCGTGGCGATGGTTTCGAACGCCGAGCGTTGCTCGCCCCAGATACCCGCCAGGCCGAGGTTCAACTGATGGCTGACCGGGCCGGTGTTCAAGCGACCGTTGAGGCCGGCCATCAGGCTCTGGTTATCCTCGTCGTGCGGCGGGTAAAGCATGCCGCCACGGGCGTTGCCATTGAGGTCGGTAAGGGTCAGCGACGAGTACACGCCGTTTTCCCGGGTGTGTTTGGCACCGCCGGCGACGTAGGCGGTCCAGCTGTCGCTGAGGTCGTACTCGGCGCGGGCCATGCCGAAGGTGTCTTCCAGTTGCGAGTAGCTCCAGCTCTGCGCGTAACCGGCATTGGCGTGCGGCACCTTGGGCACTTTGCTCAGGCTCGAGTCGACGTAAACCACCGAGCGGCCCTGGTTGATCACCTGTTTCTGGTAGCCAAGGTCTGTCGAAATGCGCAGGCGATCGCCGCGATAGTCCAGGCCCAGGCTGATCAGCGACGAACGCTGGTCTTCATCGTCGACGGCAGTATCGCCTTCGCGTTGCAGCAGGTTGAGCCGGGCGCCGAAACGGTTGTCTTCGCCAAAGCGCTGGCCTAGGTCCAGATGCCCGCCGACCCGGCCATCGGCGCTGTAATCCAGGGTGACGCTGCGGGTCGGCAGGTCGCCTGCGCGCTTGGGTTGCAGGTTGACGCCACCGCCGATACCGCTGCCGCTTGGGGTCACACCGTTGATGAAGGCGTTCGGCCCCTTGAACAACTCGACCCGTTCCAGTGCTTCGGTGGTGATGATCTGACGCGGCAAAACCCCGTATAGGCCGTTATAGGAAATGTCATCGGAGGCCAGCGGCAAGCCGCGAATCATGAACACCTGGGAGAAGTTGCCGAACCCGGCGGACTGGCGCACCGAGGCATCGTTGAGCAGCACATCACCGACGGTCTGGGCTTGCTGGTCGGCGATGGTTTTGGCGGTGTAGCTGGTGACGCTGAAGGGCAGGTCTTTGAGTTCCTGGTTGCCCAGCATGCCGACCCGTGCGCTGCGCGCGACCTGGCCGCCGCCGAAGGTGTCAGCGTTGTCGTCGCGCAGGGCGCTGATGCTGGTCGCGCCCAATTCCAGCGCACCATTGGCGGTGACTCGCGGCACCAGCGTGTAACCGTTGCCGCCGGTGCTAATCAGCTCGAAACCGCTGCCTTCCAGCAACTGTGCAAAGCCCGATTGCACGCTGTAGTCGCCTTGCAATCCCGGACTCTGGCGGTTGCCCAGTTGTGCCGGATCGAACGACAGCGGTACCCCGGCACTCACGGCAAATTGCGCCAGGGTGTGGCTGAGCAAACCCGGGCCGATGTTGACGCTGCGGCTGGCGCTTTCATTCACGGCGTCGGCCGCCTGGCTGTTGAACGGCAGCAACGCCGTGCAGGCCAGGGCGAAACTCAGGCTCAAGGCCTTGAGCGGGAAATCGTGCAGGGGTGTTGAAGTCATTCGGCGTTCCTGTCGAGCGCGTGGAATTGAAGAGGTATATCCACACACCGAACGAAGCGCAGAAAGGTATCAGGGGACATTGAAAAAAATCGCAGGACAGTCAGACCTTCGGTTCGACCGACAACCAATACCGGGTCAGCCGGCTGATTTTCAGCGGCAGGGTATCGCTGAGCAAACGCAGGCTGGCATCGGTATCGCGCAGGGAAAACGCCCCCGACACCCGCAACGCGGCGACGTCCTCATGACAACGCAACACGCCGGGCCGGTAGCGGCTCAATTCGCCGAGCAATTCGTCCAGGCGCATATTGTTCGCCAGCAACATGCCCTTGTCCCAGGCCAGGGCGCTGGTGTCGAAGCTTTCCAGCGGGTCGAGGCGGTTGAGCTTGAAGCTCTGGC
>NZ_LT607566.1:73530-101866 GCF_900095275.1 Pseudomonas sp. UMAB-40 | reverse complement strand
ACACCTGGCTTCGCGAGCCATTGATCCGCACGCAAAACCGCGTGCCCAGCGCGCGGGCGATCCCTTGCGGGGTTTCGACAACAAACGGGCGGGCGCCGGGATCCTTAGCGGTGCTGATCAACACTTCGCCATTCAGCAACACGACGCGACGCTCTTGCAGGTTGAAGGCGATGTCGACCGCGCTTTCCGTGTTGAGCAGCAGTTGAGTGCCGTCGGGCAATTGCAGGTTTTTCTGTTCGCCCACCGCCGTGCGTTGATCGGCGGTCCACTGCTGCCAGGGCAGATGTTGCGAAGCTATGCCGATGGGCCCGGCCATCAGCAACAAGCCCAGACGCGTGAGGGTCTGGCGGCGAGTGAGGCCATCCCTGCGAGCGGCTCGCTGCAAAGTCTGGATGGCGAGGTTGGCAGGCACGGCGCGAAATTCTCCGAGCAGCGCTTCGGCCCGTTGCCAGGCCTGGGCATGCTCGGCACTGCGCGTTCGCCATTGGGCAATCGCCTTGTGGTCGGACGGTGTCGCGGTGCCTGAGTGCAGCTGCACCAGCCAGTCGGCGGCCTCGCCGAGGATGTGTGGGTCGATCGCCGACGGACTCATCAAGCGACACTCAGGCAGGCGATGAACGCCGCGCGCATGTGCCGTTTGACAGTGATCAGCGACACGCTCAGGCGCGTGGCGATCTGGGCGTAGGTCAGCCCTTCGATTTGCGACAGCAGAAAAGTGTCCCGGGTGACGGCGGGCAATTCGCGCAGCAACGCTTCAATGCGCATCAGGGTTTCGAGTATCAGCAAGCGGGTTTCCGGCGACGGCACTTCGGCGACCGGCAACTGGGCAATGGTCTCCAGATAGGCGCGTTCGAGGTCCTGACGGCGCCAGCGGTCGATCACCAGGCCTTTGGCGATGTGCGTGAGCAGGGCGCGGGGTTCGCTGCCAAAGGGTTTGACGACTTGCCGGGTCAACAGGCGCAGAAACGTATCGTGGGCCAGGTCGGCCGCATCGCAGCGATTACCAAGTTTTCGATGCAACCATCCCTGCAGCCAACCGTGGTGTTCGCTGTAGAGGGTGTGGATTTGCTGATTCAGAGGCTGGTCGGCGGACGACATGGGGGGCAGATACTCGTTGCGGGCATCCTGGCCTGAGTGCAATTAAGAATTGATCGCATTCTAGTGGCACTCCACGAGCGCTGGCAATTGTCTTTTTGATCGGCCCCGCCAATGGCCTCCTCGACTTCTGAAATATTGGCTATTTGTCCACGGCGTCGTCAGGACTAACTTAGCTCCACCCCTTGCTATTGGAGTCCACCATGAAACCTCGCATCGATTTTTACACCGCTTCCCCAGATGCCCTCAAAGCCATGATCGCGCTGGAAGGCGCTGTTTCGAAGTTGCCGCTGGAAAAGACCCTGATCGAACTGGTCAAGCTGCGCACCTCGCAAATCAACGGCTGCGCCTTCTGCCTGGATATGCACAGCGCCGACGCCATCAAGGGCGGTGAAGACCAGCGCCGTCTGTACACACTGTCGGCCTGGCGTGAAACGCCATTCTTCACCCCGCGTGAACGTGCGGCGCTGGCGTGGACTGAATCCTTGACCCTGCTGAGCCAGACTCACGCACCGGATGAAGACTACGAACTGGCGGCATCCGAATTCAGCCCGAAGGAATTGGTCGACCTGACCGTGGCCATTACCACGATCAACGCCTGGAACCGTCTGGCGGTGGGTTTCCGCAAAATGCCTCAAGCCTGATCAGTGAGCATCCGCTGACGGCGCGGCCGGTGGTTGCACCTTGCGCATCAAGGGCACCATCACTGTGGCAATAATGAAGCAGACCATGATCATCAGAAAGGCGTCGCCATAGGTCTGCGTCTGCGCTTCACGGTAAGTCAGCAGCCACAGTTGATGCAGGCTGGCGGTGACGCCGGCGTCGCCGCTCTGGCCGAGGGCGGCGAAGTTGTTGCCGACCTGGGACAGCCATTGGTTCAGCGCTTCGTTGGTGCTGTTCAGGTGTTCCGCCAACCGCGTGAAGTGCAGGTTGGTACGGTCGTTGAGAATGGTCGCACACGCGGCGATGCCGATGGCGCCCCCCAGGTTTCGCATCAGGTTGAACAGCCCTGAGGCATGTTTGAGCCGTGCCGGCGCCAGTCCGCCGAGGGTCAGTGTCACCGCCGGCGGCACGGCCAGTTGCTGGGCGATTCCGCGCAGGGCTTGCGGCAGCATCAATTCTTTGGCCCCCCAGTCATGGGTGATCGGGCTGAAATCCCACATCGACAGCGCGAACAACCCGAGGCCGGTCATCATGATCCAGCGCAGGTCGATACGATTGGCCAGAAAGGCGTACAGCGGAATCGCCATGATCTGGAACACGCCGGTGGAGAAAACCGCCAGACCAATGTCCAGCGCACCGTAGCCGCGCACCCGGCCGAGGAACAGCGGCGTCAGGTATATGGTCGCGAACAGGCCAATCCCGGTGACGAACGAGAAGAAACAGCCGAGGGCGAAGTTGCGATCCTTCAAGGCGCGTAAATCGACGATCGGGTTGGCCACGTGCAGGGTGCGGCCAATGAAGGCCAGACCGGCGAGGCCGCTGATCCACGCCGTGGTCAGAATCGTACTGTCGCTGAACCAGTTCCAGCGCGGGCCTTCTTCGAGGGTGTATTCCAGGCAGCCGAGAAACAGCGCCATGAACACCATGCTCAAATAGTCGGCACCCTTGAGCAGCGACAATTCCGGCTGGTCGATTTTCACCAGCATCGGCACCGCCACCGCGACGAAAATCCCGGGCACCAGGTTGATGTAGAACAGCCAGTGCCAGGATGAAATGTCGGTGATCCAACCACCGATCACCGGGCCCAGTGTCGGTGCCAGCGAAGCCACTGCGCCGATGGTCGCGGCCGCGATCACCCGTTGTTTGCCGGTGAAGAAAAAGAACGCGGTGGTGAACACCAGCGGGATCATCGAGCCACCGAGAAAGCCTTGCAGGGCACGGAAGGCGATCATGCTCTGAATGTTCCAGGCTGCGCCGCAGAGCAGGCTGGCCAAGGTGAATCCCACCGCAGAAGCGCAAAACAGCCAGCGCGTCGAGAACACCCGGGACAGCCAGCCCGACAGCGGGATCACGATGATTTCAGCAATCAGGTAACTGGTTTGCACCCACGCCGTTTCATCGGTGCCCGCCGAGAGCCCACCGCCGATGTCACGCAGCGAAGCGGAGACGATCTGGATATCCAGTAGCGCGATGAACATGCCGATACACATGGAGGCGAAGGCGAAGACCTTGGTCGCCGTCGCCATGTTCGCGGCATTGAACGGTTGCGCGGGGGCGGCGAGGGCGGCGAGGGCGGCGAGGGCGCGACTCATGGCGCGCTGGCCATGGCCGGAGATTCGGGTTCTTTGCGGGTGTCCACTTCGGCGGTCACCGACAGGCCCGGACGCAAGTGACCGAGTACGCCATCGGCAGGATCGAGGATGATTCTTACCGGCACCCGCTGAACGATTTTGGTGAAGTTGCCGGTGGCGTTTTCCGGCGGCAGCACGCTGAACTGTGAGCCACTGGCCGGCGCGAGGCTGCCCAAATGACCGTGGAATTCCTGCCCTGACAGTACGTCGGCATGAATGACCACCCGCTGCCCCGGAATCATGCGCGCCAGTTGATCTTCCTTGAAGTTGGCATCAACCCACAGACCACTGGACGGTACCACCGACAGCAGTTGCGAACCCGCCTGGGCATAAGCGCCGACCCGCGCCCGACGATTACCGACCACGCCGTCCACCGGGGCCTTCAGTTCGGTGTAACCCACGTTCAGTTGCGCCAGATCACGTTCGGCGTGGGCCTGCATCAGCGCGGCACGGGCCTGTTGTTTCTGGGTTGCGATCACGTTCAGCTGCCGTTGCGCCGCCAGCAGTTCGGCCTGGGCCCGCGAACTGAGGGCCTGAGCCGTTTTGAACGTCGCGTCGGCGCGTTGGGCGCTTTCCACCGAGACCGCATTGCTGCCGACCAGTTTTTTGTAGCGCGCATTGTCGTCCCGTGAACGCGCGGTTTCGGCGCCGGCGGCATCGATGCCAGCGCGGGCCTGGCCGATCACCGCGTGTTGCAGTTGTTCGGTGGCGTCGAGGTTGGCGAGCAACGCTTCTTCGGCGGCCACCGCGCCTTCGGCCTTGGCCAGGTTGGCGCGGTAGTCACGGGCGTCGAGGCGGATCAGCACGTCACCGGCCTTGACCTTCTGATTGTCAGTGACCAGCACTTCTTCGATATACCCTGCGACTTTCGGGCCGATCACTGTCACGTCGCCGCCGATATAGGCGTCGTCGGTTTCTTCAATGAAACGCCCGGCCGTCCACCAATGCGTCGCGTACAACCCGGCAAACAACAGGGCCGCGATGGTCGCCGTCAGCAGGATCAACCGTTTGAGCAGGGGAGGCTTGGGTGTGCTCACCGGGACAGCAACGTCGGGTTCGAGGCTGGGCATGCTGGTCATTGAGTGAATACCTGTGGGAAACGGGTCTTTATTACGAGTGTAATATGACGTAGGTAATATTTTGTGGCAAATGATTTCTGCTTCCGGTCGTCAGGTCGTCGGTGGTCACTACAAACAAACCAATTGTTTAAGAAATGTAAGCGTTGTAGGACGCGTCTTGCATTTGTGTAGGAACGATCTGACTATCACTCGCATTGATGGGATGGCATTAAGCCATTTGATGATGACAGGGATGTTGAGTGCCGTATTCGTTTCGCGTTGTGCCTCGTCGTAGTTCCTCGCCTTGCACGCTGTTGTTGGCTTCGTTGTTGAGCCTGAGTGCTTCTGCACTCCAGGCGGCAGAGCCTGCCGCCCCAGGCCAGGAAGTGCTGCGCCAGCAACAACAGCAGCAGCGCGATCTGCAACAGCTGCAACTGGACCAGCGCCGTCGGCAACTGGAGCGCGGCAGCTTTGGTCCTGCGCCAGTCGCGCCGGCCGTCCCCGCCAGTGTGCCCGCCGATGAACGCTGCTGGCCGCTAAGTGGCACGCGCGTCGGCGGCGTTACCCTGATCAGCAGCCAGTCACTCAACGAGCGAATCAAGCCGCAACTGTCGTCCTGCATGGGCGTCGGTCAGATCAACCATCTGCTGGCGACCATCACCGGCCTTTATGTGGACGCGGGGTACATCGCCAGTCGGCCGTACCTGCGCAGCGCGCCGGTCGCCGGGCAATCGCTGGATATCGTGGTCGATGAAGGTTACGTCGAGTCCATCGAACTGGCCGACCAGAGCCTGCCGGTGTCACTCGGCGGCGCCTTCCCCGGAATGCTCGGCAAGCCGCTGTACCTGCGCGATCTGGAGCAAGGCCTGGATCAACTGAACCGCTTGCGTTCGCTTGACCTGACGGCCGACATCGCCCCCGGCACGCAGCCCGGCGCCTCGCGGATCATCCTGCGTTCGCGCACAAACGGCCAGTCGCGATGGGCGTTGGGCCTGGGCGTCGACAACCTCGGCAGCGCCAGCACCGGGCGTGATCGCGACACCTTGAGCCTGAGCCTCGACAGTCCGCTGGAACTCAACGACGCCCTCAATGTGAGCGTCAGCGACACCCTCAATCGCGGCGATCGCTACAGCCGCAACGCCAGCCTTTACTACGCCATTCCTTACGGCTACTGGACCTACAGCGTGTTCGCCAGCCATGCCGAATACCGTGCGCCGTTCAAACTCAGCACCCTGGAGTTCCACAGCAGCGGCATCACCGACCAGCTCAGCGTGCGCGCCGACCGGGTGCTGTGGCGCGATCAAAGCCGTCAGCTCAGCGCGAATCTGCAACTGGCCCACAAGGACGTCGACAGTTATCTGGAGAATATTCGCCTCGGTATCCAGAGCCCGACCCTGACCGTGGCCGAAGCCGGTTTGAACCTGTTCTGGCTCAACAGCGCCGTGTGGAACCTGGACGTCAATTACGCCCAGGGCCTGCGCTGGTTCGGTGCCGATGACGATGCCCAGCGCCAGGTCAACAACCTGCCCAAGGCGCAGTTTCGCAAGTACCGCGCCGGTCTCAGCCAATGGCGCAACGGGAGGTTCGGTCAGCAGACGTGGCAGTGGCAAAGCCAATTGAACGTGCAGTACAGCCCCGATCCGCTGCCGGCCATCGAACAACTGCTCGGCACCGACGATTCCGCCGTGCGCGGTTACCGGGTCAACAGTGCGTCTGGTGCCAGCGGCGCGATCTGGCGCAACACCTTGCGCCTGCCGCTGCGCAGCGATTGGCCGGTGCGCGTCACCCCGCGCCTGGGGCTGGACAACGGCTGGGTCAAGGCCGACCACGGCGCCCAGGGCCAACGCCTGAGCGGGGCCAGCGCCGGGGTCAACCTGAGCTGGAAAAACCTGCAAGTGGACGTCGATTACCAACGCAGCCTCAACACCCCCAGCGGTTTAAGGCATGAGCCAGAGACCTGGCTGATGCGCGTGGGGTTGCAGATATGACCACCGACTCACCCGACACACACTCAGCCGTCGGACCTGTGCGCGACAGCCTCGGTAATCATCCCAACGCGCAACGTGATGCCGCACTTTTATTGAGAGGTTCCTATGCCTGAACAAACATTTGCGTTTCATCTTTCCCCTCGGGGAAAACTGCGCTGGGCGATTGCCAGCCTGTTCCTGATTGCCCATCTGCCCAGCGCTCTCGCGGGCGGCGTGGTGGTCGCGCCGGGCCCCGGCGGCACTGCGCAACTGCAAACCCAGGGCGGCGTGCCGATCGTCAATATCGTTGCGCCCAACGGCTCGGGCCTGTCGCATAACCAGTTCCTCGATTACAACGTCGATCGACAGGGTCTGGTGTTGAACAACGCCTTGCAGGCCGGGCAATCCCAACTCGCCGGGCAACTGGCCGCCAATCCGCAGCTCCAGGGCCAGGCCGCGAGCGTGATCCTCAACGAAGTGGTCAGCCGCAACGCGTCGGCCATCAACGGTGCCCAGGAAATCTTCGGCCGCGCCGCCGATTATGTGTTGGCCAACCCCAACGGCATCTCGGTGAACGGCGGCAGTTTCATCAACACACCGAACGCCAATCTGGTGGTCGGCCGTCCCGAATTGAACGACGGCAAGCTGCAAGCCCTGAGCACCCGTGATGCCACCGGGACGTTGCAGATTCAGGGCGCGGGCCTGCAAAACCGTGAGGGCTCGATCAACCTGATCGCCCCGCGCATCGACAGCCAGGGCAGCCTCAACGCTCGGGATCAACTGAACCTCACCGTCGGCCGCAATCAGGTGGATTACGCCTCGGGCCAGGTGAAAACCGTGGACCCGGCCGGCAACACCACCGATCAACGCATCGACGCCAGCCTGTTTGGTGCCATGCAGGCCGGGCGCATCAACATCGTCAGCACCGCCGAAGGCGCGGGTGTGCGGGTCGGGCCGGTGCAGGTCGCGGGTCGTGAGGGCGTGCAGATTCGCTCGGCAGGCGATTTGAGCATCAGCGGCCAAGCCGTTCCCGACAGTCTCGAAGTGGTCCGGGCAGGCGTTCGCAGCAGCCAGGGTGACGTTGGCTTGCACAGCGGCAAGGACCTGACCCTGGCCGCCGCCGACGTCAGCGGTCGCGACGTCAAACTCGACGCCGGACGCAACCTGACCCTGACCACCGTCGAAAGTCGCCGTCTCCAGGAGAAGCGCGAGAACTGGAACAACAGCACCCTCGGCATCACCTGGGAAACCTACGACCGCACGCAGACCGACAGCGATTCACGCCAGCATGGCAGCCAGATTCTCGCCAGCCGAGACGCGCAATTGTCGTCCGCTGGCGACACTGAACTGAAAGCGGCCAAGGTCGAAGCGGCGAACAATCTGAGCGTGCAAAGCGGCGGCGATCTGCGCCTGAGCGCCGCCACTGAAAGCCACACCCAGACCGATCAGGGCAACCATCGCAAACACTTGTGGAAAGCCGATTGGAACACCAGCAGCGAAGAGCAGCGCAGCATCACCAGCCACTTGAAGGGCGGCAACATCGCCCTGCAAACCGCCGGGTTGTTGCATTCCGAAGGGGCTGAATTGAGCAGCGCCGCTGACATCCACCTCGCGGGCAAACAGGTGGAAATCACCAGCGCCAGCCGCACTCAGCGCAACAGCGACAACCGATACTCGGGCGATCTGGTGGGCGGTGGTTTCTTTGGCAAGACCGGCGACGCCGATCAAGGCAAGACCCAGAACCAGGGCAGCAAAATCAACGCGGCCGGCAAGCTGATCGTCAAGGCGGACGACGTGCGGATCAGTGGCAGCCAGGTGCGCGGCGGCACCGAATCCAGCGTCATCAGCGACAAGGGTTCGCTGGTGATCGATGGCGTGCAGGACACCTCTCACACCAACAGCCACGACAAGGACAGCAAGTTCTTCGGCATCACCAAGGACGAAACGCGGCAGACCGCCAAGGACAGCAGCACGGTGCGCAGCGAGCTGACCTCGGACAGCAACCTTACGCTCAAGAGCGCCAAGGATATTGAGGTGGCCGGTTCCACGGTCAAGGCCGGCGGCACCCTGAGTGCTGACGCGGCGGGGGATGTGAAGGTGCATTCCGCGCAAGACACTCGCGGCAGCAGCACGACCACCGAGACGCGCGGCTTCGATGCCTACGCCAGGGAAAACGGCCCGGACGCGGGGCAGTATCGTGCCGGTGTGCATTACGAAGACAAGCAGCAAACCGTGACCAACAGCGACGTCAAGCAGCAAAGTTCCAGCCTCAGCGGCGGCACCGTGCAACTGGTGGGGGGCGGCGACCTGACGCTTAAGGGCGCCGAGGTCAGCGCCACCCACGGCGACGCGACACTGGCCGGCAAAAATGTCTCGCTGCTGGCCGAACAGGACAGCCACAGCACCTCGACCGATCAAACCAGCACCCGCGGCGGCTTCTACTACACCGGCGGTCTCGACCGTGCTGGCAGTGGTGTCGATTTCGCGCATAGCACTTCACAAGACACCACCGGCAAAACCACTGCACAAACTACCGGCGTGCAGAGCAGCGGCAACCTGACCATCAACACCGGCAAACTGACCACCGAAGGCGCGCGTCTGGATGCCGGCAAAGGCCTGAATGTCGCCGCAGTTGAAGTCGACAATCGCGCTGTGCACAACACCGACAGCAGCACCCATAAAGACAGCAACTGGTCGGCGGACATCGGCGCCAACGTCGAGTACAAAGACATCGCCCGGCCAATCGCCGGCGCGGTCAAGGACGTACTCGCCGGCAAGGTGCCGGACAAGGATGCACTGGCGAATCTCGGTCAACCCAACGTGGGCATCGACGTCGCCATCGGTCATCAGAACGCCAGCCACACCGAGCAAACCAGCAACGCCGTGGCCAGCCAGTTCAAGGGCAGCACCGTGGATGTGAACGTGGCCGGGACGTTGCAGGACCAAGGCACGCAATATAAGGCGAGCGCGGGCAAGGTAAATATCAACGCTGATACGTTGGTGGCGAGCGCTGCGAGCAATACCCACAGCAGCACCGATCAGGCACTGGACGCCAAGGCTGACGTGCGGGTCTACACCAAAACCGGTGAGGACGTGAACGTCGCCGGCAGCGGCGCGGGCGGCAGCAGCCAGACGCGCAAAGACAGCTCGAACGCCGTCGTCGGCCGCTATGCCGGCAGCGAAGGCGTGAACATCAACCTGCGCGGCGATGGTCAGTTCGAAGGCAGCCATTTCGATGGCGGGCAGGGCGGTGTTGCGATCAAGACTGGCGGCGAACTGGCGCTGAACCAGGCCAATGACCATCAGAGCAGCGACACCTCCAGCCTGCGCGGCAACGGCTCGTTGAACGTCGGCACGGCGCCGGGCACCAACGGCACCAATGTCGATCTTGGCGCTGGTTTCCAGCTCGATCACACCGGCAAACAGACTGAAGACAGCCAGGCGCGTGTGGCGAGCATTCAGGGTAAAGGTCCGGTGCTGCTGAGCAGCGGTGGCGACCAGATCCAGCAAGGGACCAAGGTCGACACAGTGGGTGGCATCGACCTGAAGGCTGGCGGCAAACTCGATCTGCAAGCGGCGACCGACACCCACACCGCGACCGGCAGCAACCTCGGCGGCGGCCTCAAGGTGGGCGGCAGCAAAACCAGCACGGAGAAAAGTGCTGACCAGGGCGGTAACGTGAGCGGCAATTTCAACATCGGTCGGGTCAACGAATCGAGCCGGACCTTGACCGGCGGCCAGCTCAACAGCCAGGACAGCATCGCCCTCAGCGGTGAGGCGATCCACCTGCAAGGCACTCAGGTCAACGCCCCGGGCGTCAGTCTTGATGCGCAGAATGGCGGAATCTATCAGGAGTCGGCCGAGTCCACGCAAAACCGGAGCAACTGGAATGTGGCTCTGAATGCCGGCGGCAACCTGAGCAACAGCACGCCGGTTGTGGTGGATGAACAGAACGTCGCCACGAGTGATCACGGCTTCAATGCCGGGGCCAAGGTCGGCGTGGATTACCAGCAAGGCACCACCCAGCAGAACAGCCAGATCAAGGCTGACAACGTGGTGTTGAACAGCGTGGGTGATACTCGTCTGGCGGGCGCGCGGATCGATGCGGCGAGCGTCAGCGGCAAGGTCGGCGGTGACCTGAACGTGGAAAGCCGCCAGGACAGCCAGACTAGCGCCAAGCTTGATGTTGACCTCGGCCTGACGGGCAAGAAGGCCGCACCGTCCGACAAGGACACAGTCGCAGAGAATGTGAAACCGGGCGGGACCGACTACAAACCGACGCTGAAACTTGAGGGTGGCTACGTGCATAAAGACAGCGTCAGCCAGGTTTCCGGTATCAGTGGCACCCAAGGCGTGAACCTGAAGGTAGGCGGCGCAACGCAGCTGACCGGTGCACGGGTTTCGTCCACTGAAGGCCGCGTTGATCTGGGTGGGTCGAAGGTCAGCACGACGACCGTGGACAACCGTGATTATGGGGTCAACGCCGGTCTGGATTTGCCTGAAAAGGCAGAGGGTGAAGCCAGTAAACCGGTCGTTTCAACACCGGGTGAGCACAGCGTCAAACTGGGGCCTGTCACCCTTGGCGGTCATTTCGATAGTCAGTCGTTACAGGCTGGGATCGACGAAAAAAACATCTAAAACGCAAGACTCTGTGGGAGCGAGCTTGCTCGCGATAGCGGCGGTACAGCCGAGAAAATTCTCGCCTGGAACACCGCATCGCGAGCAAGCTCGCTCCCACATTTGTTTACCGTCGCTCTAACATTTAAACCCGCTCAAAAATCGCCGCAATCCCCTGACCACCACCAATGCACATAGTCACCAGCGCATAACGCCCGTTGATGCGCTGCAGTTCGTGGATGGCTTTGGTGGCAATCATCGCCCCGGTCGCGCCCACCGGGTGACCGAGGGAAATGCCCGAGCCGTTCGGGTTGACCTTGGCCGGGTCGAGGTCCAGTTCCTGGCTGACCGCACAGGCCTGGGCGGCGAAGGCGATGTTGGCTTCGATCACGTCCAGGTCAGCCACGGTCAGGCCTGCGCGTTTGAGCGCCAGGCGCGTGGCGGGAATCGGGCCCAGGCCCATCAGTTCTGGCTCAACACCGGCGTGGGCATAGCTGACCAGGCGAGCGAGCGGGCGAAGATTGTTGACTTGCACCGCGCTGCCGGTGGCCATGACCAGTGCCGCAGCGCCGTCGTTCAGGCCCGAGGCATTGCCGGCCGTGACCGAACCGTCCTTCTTGAACGCCGGCTTCATCTGCGCGAGTTGTTCCAGGGAAGTGGAACGCGGGTGTTCGTCGATGCTGAACAGCGTCGTTTCCTTGCGGCCTCGGATTTCGACCGCTGCGATCTGCTCACTGAAGTAGCCATTGGCAATGGCGAACGCCGCGCGTTTTTGATCTTCCAGGGCGAGAGCGTCCTGCATGTCGCGGGTGATGCCGTTGCGCTCGGCGACGTTCTCGGCGGTGATGCCCATGTGGATGCCATGGAACGGGTCGTGCAGGATGCCCAGCATGTAGTCGATGGCCTGGACGTTGCCCATGCGCGCGCCCCAACGGGCGGACGGCATCAGGTACGGGCCACGGCTCATGGACTCGGCACCGGCGCCGATGGCAATCTCGGCGTCGCCCAGCAGCAAGGTCTGGGCCGCGCTGATGATGGCTTGCAGGCCGGAACCGCAGAGGCGGTTGACGTTGTAGGCGGGGGTTTCTTTCGGGATGCCGGCGTTCATCGCGGCGACCCGGGAAATGTACGCGTCGCGGGTCTCGGTCGGGATCACGTTGCCCATCACCAGATGGCCGATTTGCGCCGGGTCCACGCCGGAGCGCTCCAGGGCGGCCTTGACGGCCGTGGTCGCCAGATCGGCCAGCGGAACCTCTTTGAGCGAGCCACCAAAGGTGCCGATGGCGGTGCGTGCGGCGCTGACAACAAATACGTCTGGGGTGTTCATGAAGGCTTTCCTGTGGATGGGTTCTTTTCAGTGCTGCGATTAACCAGTGCGTTCAATGCTGCCTGCGCTTCAGGGGTGGTCAGGCGCTTGATGAACAGCAAGTTCTCCTGGCGAATGGTGGCTTGCAGTTCCGGCATTGATGTCTGCTTGAGCAGTTGCCGGGTCTGACGCAGGGCTTCCTGGGGGAGCGCCAGCAGTCGCCGAGCCATGTGCTCGGCGGCGGCCAGGCACTGTGGCCCGTCGTCGAACAGTTCGTTGGCCAATCCACACGCGACGGCGGCGCCGCCGTCCAGGCTGTCGCCCCACAGCAGCAAACGCGCCGCCCGGGCATGACCGAGCAGGCGCGGCAGCAGCAGGCTTGCGCCGAACTCCGGGCACAGGCCCAGGTTCACGAACGGCATGCGCAACCGGGCATTGCGCGTGACCAGCACCTGATCGCAATGCAGCAGCAGGGTGGTGCCGATGCCGATGGCCGCTCCGCAGACCGCCGCGATCAACGGTTTTTGCAGGTGGATGACCACGCGCATCAGGCGAAACGCCGGGCTGTCCAGATCGGTCGGCGGATGCTGGAGAAAATCCGCCAGGTCGTTGCCACTGGTAAAGCACGTGTCGCCGCCGGTGATAATGATCACGCCGATTTCAGCGTCTTCATCAGCGGCCAGCAACAGGTCGGCTAACTGCGTGTACATCCTGTTATTCAGCGCGTTGAGCTTGTCGGGGCGGTCAAAGGTGAGCGTCAGTACACCTTCGTTTCGTTCTTGTTTGATCAGGTCGTTCATGTACGTGCTCTGGGTGATCGCTATGAAGGGCACTCTAAGCGCGGGATCGGCGCCGGATCTATGACAAAAGCCGTCAACGAAACTGCCGCTTTTTGCCATGTCGGGCCGTCGCAAGGCTCACACACCCATTCGGGGTATGGTGCCGTTTGCTGAATCGCTCAATAGTGGATTCATCCGCTCATCCAGATCGGAACTCGCTTGATAAGGTGAATTTGCTATGCGCAAGGCCTTCTTGGTGATGCTTGGTGCGTTGATTGTGCCGCTGTCGGCAGGCGTCCACGGCGCCGAAGTGGACGATAGCCACACACTGCGGCTGTATAACTGGGCGGATTACATCGGCGAAAAAACCATTGCCGACTTTCAGAAAGCCACTGGCATCCGGGTGATCTACGACACCTTTGATGCCTATGAAACGGTCCAGGCCAAGTTGCTCACTGGCCACTCCGGTTATGACCTGGTGGTGTTGAATGCCTCCCTCGCGCCACCGCTGATCAAAGCCAAAGTGTTCCAGCCGCTCGATAAAAAGTTGCTGCCGGGCTGGGCCAACCTGGACCCGAAAGTCTTGCAGGACTTGCAGGGATTCGATGCCGGCACGCTGTACTCGGCACCCTATACCTGGGGCAGCAATGGCATCACGTACAACGTCGACAAAATCAGGGAGCGCATGCCGGACGCGCCGATTGGCTCGTTGGCGATGATCTTCGACCCGAAAATCGTCTCACGCTTCGCCGATTGCGGCGTGACCCTGGTCGATGCGCCCACTGAAGTCATTCCACTGGCGCTGAAGTACCTGGGGCGCGACCCGCGAAGCGCCGCGCCGGAGGATCTCAAGGCCGCCCAGGATCTGCTGCTGTCGGTCAGGCCGTACATCCGCAAGTTCGACTCGGTCAACTACCTGACCAGCCTGCCCAATGGCGATGTGTGCATGGCCATGACCTGGTCCGGCGACTACGCGACCGCCATGGCCCGCGCCGAAGAGGCCAAATTGAAGATCAAACTGGCCTATTTCATTCCCAAGGAAGGTTCGCTGATCTGGTTCGACAACCTGTACATCCCCGCCGATGCGCCCCACGTGGCCAACGCCCACAAGTTCCTCGATTACTTGATGCAGCCACAAGTCATGGCCGATGTGACGGACTTCATTCACTACGCCAACAGCAACGCGGCGGCCACGCCATTAGTGCACGCCGATGTGCGCAACAACCCGGCGATTTATCCCGATGACGAAACCCGCCAGCGCCTGTTTCCGCAGAAAACCCAGGATGCAAAAGAGATGCGTGCCATGACCCGCGTCTGGAGCACGGTGAAGAGCGGGATTTGATTGTTTACCCCTTTGGTTTGAGGTTTGTGTATGGCTACTCCAACTCAGAAAGTGCTGTCGAGCGTCGATAACGCTCATTTGCTCAAAGCCGATAAAGCCCACTACATGCACGGCTATCACATGTTCGACGAACACGCCGAGCAGGGCGCGCTGAACATTGTGGCGGGTGATGGCGCTTATATTTACGACACCCAGGGCAACCGCTTTCTCGATGCGGTGGGCGGTATGTGGTGTACGAATATCGGTCTGGGCCGAGAAGAAATGGCACTGGCGATTGCCGACCAGGTCCGTCAACTGGCGTACTCGAACCCGTTTTCCGACATGTCCAACAACGTCGCCATCCAGTTGTGCGAGAAACTCGCCAGCCTCGCCCCCGGCGATCTCGATCACGTGTTCCTGACCACCGGCGGCTCCACCGCCGTGGACACCGCGTACCGGTTGATTCAGTACTATCAGAACTGCCGCGGCAAACCGGAAAAGAAGCACGTCATCGCCCGTTTCAACGCGTATCACGGCTCCACCACCCTGACCATGTCGATCGGCAACAAGGCCGCCGACCGCGTGCCGGAATTCGATTACGCCAACGACAAGATTCACCACGTCTCCAACCCCAATCCTTATCGGGCGCCGGACGGCATGGACGAGGCGCAGTTTCTCGAGTTTCTGATCAAGGAGTTCGAAGACAAGATTCTGTCCATCGGTGCGGACAAGGTTGCAGGCTTTTTTGCCGAGCCGATCATGGGCTCCGGCGGCGTGATCATTCCGCCCAAGGGCTACCTGAAACGCATGTGGGAAGTCTGCCAGCGCTACGACATTCTGTTTGTCGCCGATGAAGTGGTGACGTCGTTCGGGCGGTTGGGCAAGTTCTTCGCCTCCCTGGATGTGTTCGATGTTCAGCCGGACATCATCACCACGGCCAAGGGGCTGACATCGGCCTATCTGCCGTTGGGCGCGTGCATTTTTTCCGAGCGCATCTGGAAGGTGATCGCCGAGCCCGGCAAGGGCCGTTGCTTCACCCACGGCTTCACCTACAGCGGCCACCCGGTCTGCTGCACGGCGGCGTTGAAGAACATTGAAATCATTGAGCGGGAAAACCTGCTGGAACATGTCGACGTCGTCGGCGCGTATCTGGAACAGCGTCTGGCCACACTCAGCGACTTGCCGCTGGTGGGCGATGTGCGCTGCCAGAAATTCATGGCCTGCGTGGAATTCGTCGCCGATAAACGCACGAAGGCGTTGTTTGCCGACGAGATCAACATCGGCGAGATGATTCACTCGCGGGCGCAGGCCCGAGGGCTGTTGGTGCGGCCGATCATGCACCTCAATGTCATGTCGCCGCCGCTGATCCTGTCATGCGCCCAGGTGGATGAAATCGTCGAGACCCTGCGGGTGTGCATTCTTGAAGTGGCGGGCGAACTTGAGCAGAACGGCCTGTATTTCGGCCAATGAGGTCGGCGAATCTGCGGTTACCCGGGGCCGGTTCACCCGCTAGACTGCGGGGCATGAGCAAACCAAACGATGACACATTGATCGCCTTGACCTTCGGCGCCCTGCATAAATGGCACGGCGACCTGCGCCAGGCCTTCGCCCACATCGATGAGCCCGACGCGCTGAGCTTTTTGGCGTCGGCCTTCGGGCATCTGGTGTCCATCGAATCGGTGATGATCAGCCTGGAACACAAGGACCGCCCGCCACAATTGTTGTATCAGCGTGGCATCCCGGAAAAATACCGGGAGTCGATCATCGACCGCTATTTTTCCGGGGGCTACCTGCTCGACCCGTTTTGCCTGGCGGTGGAGCAGGGGCTGGCCGAAGGGTTTTATCACCTGGAGGACATTGCCCCGGACAACTTCTTCGACAGCGAGTATTACAAGACTTACTACCTGAAGGCCGGCAGTTCGGAAGACAGTTTTTACATTGTCGATACCGGCCATGACACCCAGGTGTCGGTGAGCCTGTTTCAAGGCTTCGGCGGGGAAAGTCTGCGGCTTGAACAGCTGAACCTGCTGCGGGCGGTTGAGCCGCTGGTGCGCGAATTCATCAGCGAGTTCAGCCGCCGGGGCTTACAGCTCAGCGCTGTCAACGAGGGCGTGCGTGATGATCTCAAGCAACGCGTGCAGTCGGCCTTCGAAAACTTTGGCTGCGACTTGCTGACCGAACGCGAACGGGAAGTGGCGCACATGGTGCTGCGCGGGCACTCCGTGAAATCCACGGCCAGCCAGATGAGCATATCGCCTGAGACGGTGCGCATGCACCGTAAGAATCTTTATCTGAAGTTGAACATCGGGTCACAGTCGGAACTGTTTGCGCTGTTTATCGAGTGGTTACGCAAGCACTGATCCAACCGCCAGACCAGATACCTGTGGGAGCGGGCCCGCGATAGCGGTGTGTCAGGCAACATAGATGTCGACTGGCACTCCCTCATCGCGGGCAAGCCCGCTCCCACAAGGCATCGCGATATAAGGCGGGATGGGCAATTAGCCGGGTCTTCGAGACACTAAGGATCTGACTTTTTATCTACCCGGGGCGCCAAGGGGCTATCCAGCACCCAATGCATTTTCTGAAAGGCTTTGCGCTCTCTCGCGACCGCAGCGTCCCATTCATCCCCGAACGCCTTGCCCGAACGAACCAGTTCCATGACCGCCGCCGTTGCGGCGGTCAGTTCCAGGCGGGCCTGGCGCAGGTCTTCGTTGAATTTCTCAATCGTCATCCATGCACTCTGAAATTAGTTGCAGGCGTTTGCATGGCCGGGAGTCAGGTTTTTTTCGGCCAATATTGAGGGTCAACTCGTCGCAGATCATCGAGGTTCAACTAGAATTCTAGACTTCGGAAGGCATGTTGCAGCCGCGCTCAAACAACAAAAATATTGCGAAACAAGGGGCATTCAACCTTGAAAATTTCAGCCCTCTGCGCTATCGGGAGCCTGTTGGTTTCGACGGTGACGTCTGCCACCGGGATTATTCCTGTCCTCGACCTGGACTTCACACGACCGGCTGTCGAGACCCTGAAAAAAATCGGCATCAATGACGCATGTATTATCGCCGCCTCCAACCCTGCAGCGTTCACCTACTGCCGTGAAGGATCATCGACGCTCTGGAAATATCAGGCGCTGGATCTGGAACAGCAGGCGTCGATCCTTAAAGGTGAACGGCGACCCGCCACCGATTTCGGGCGAATCACGGTCGTGGAAGTTGATAGCGCCGCTTGCCTGGAAGATACCCCTGCGCCTTTGATCAAGCCGGCGATCACTCGCGGTTTAGCCTTCGGCATGATCTTGCTGTTTTTGTTGATTGGCTTTCGATACACCTACAGGGCGACCATGCGCCACCGCGATGACTACGCGGTGCTGTCGGACGCGTCCTTGCAACGATTGACCGGATACTTGCCGGCAAAGGCGTTGGGAGCGTTTGGTATTGCCGCTGCCGTGGCCCTGGTTTACTGCTTCTGGTGACATCACCGGCAACAGCGTTCGTCCGGACAACTAGGTCAACTGTGGGAGCGAGTCTGCTCGCGATGGCGGTGCCTGTTCGGAGTACATGTTTAAAGGCGTTTAAGGATACTTCCTGAAAGCTACAACGCCTTGCGCCGTTGCCTACGACTACGCCAGAATCCGCCGGCTTGTGCGCTTTGGACGCCCTCGGTAACTTGATCCCCGTCACTGATTCCCAGTGAACGGGTTTAGTAGCTCGAGGTTCGAATAATGCGACAGGCGTCTGTCAGACAGGTATTTCCATGCCTGCACCTGATGGTGGCTGTGCGTAGGGCGCCCTCGGGCGCGCCGGTCTTCTATTCGTTCCCCGGTCTACTAACCTGCGTACAGCCGCCACCCCTCGTATTAGTAGCGAGGCGAGGCTGCCCATTCAGGAACGAATAAATATGTGCAAAATAACTCCAAACCCGCCAGACACTGATCCGGCATCCCCCTACGAATCACTCGATTCCAAAAAGCTCCACGAAGCCGCCGAACGCGCCCTCGACCATTACCTCAACCCCGCAGCCCTCAAAATCCCGGTCATTCGAAAACCGAGCACCATGTTCATGATCGCACCGGACATCAAAGACGAAGACCTGCTGGCACACACCTGCGAATCACTGGCCTCGGCCAGCGTCATGACTGCCGATTTCGCGGCCTACCTGGAAGGACCGCATCGGCATACGGCGCTGGGTATCCAGCAGATCATCATGCAGGCGGAACTGGCGGTGAACCGGATGATGGATAACGTCGAAGTGCCGAAGTAATCACCTTAATACCGCGTTATCGTTCTTCGCGGGCAAGCCACGCTCCCACAGGATTTGAGGTGATCACAAAATAAGTGAACGCCACAAAACCTGTGGGAGCGTGGCTTGCCCGCGATGGCGATAGACCAGGCACCATCACCCTTAAATCCGAAAACTCCCCACCACCTGACGCCCGTCTTCGGCTTGTTGCATCGCGCACTGATCCAGAGGTTTGCGACGGCCCCTGCAACGGGGGCTGTTGGCTTGACTGACTAACGGCAACCCCGACGATGTGGAATCCATTGCTTCCCCTTAATAGGAAGCATTACTATTCACGCCCCGTCTCCACAGCACACCGCAATGACCCCCAAGTTGCCCCGCAGACACGGCTTTTTCGAGCATTACGAAGAGTTGGTTGGCACCTGGACCCGTCGCCTGAGAAATCGTCAGCAGGCTGAGGATCTGGCCCACGACACCTTCGTGCGGGTGCTTGAGTCCGATTCGTCGGCGGTGGAGCAACCCCGGGCGTATTTGCACCAGACAGCGCGCAATATCGCGGTGGATGGTTATCGGCGTGAGGACCGGCGGGGTGCCATGGAGTCGGAGGCGGTTGATCACAGTGCGTCGTCGTCCGGCGACCCGGAGCATTTCATGCATGCGATCCAGTTGGCTGATTCCATCGAGCGGGCGCTCACCGAGCTGCCGGTCAACTGCCGCAAGGTGTTTGTCTGGCAGAAGATCGAAGGCCTGACCCAGTCGGAAATCGCCGAACGCCTGGGACTGTCCAAGAACATGGTGGAAAAGTATATGATCCGCACCTTGCGGCATCTGCGCGACCGCCTCGACGGACAGCACCCATGATCGGCCGCGCCTTCTCATCCCCAGCCAGACAGGAACTTCCATGACGGATACTCGTGCTTGTGCGTGCGGGCAAACAACGGTTCGCGACGACGCGGCGCGGTGGTTTGTGCGTCTGCAGGAACCGGCTGTGGACGTCGAGGAATACCGGCGTTTCGAAGCCTGGCTGGCTGAACACCCTCAGCATCGCGACGAATTTCAACTGCTTCAGGGCCTGTGGACGGCGGCCGATCTGCTGCCCGCCAAGCGTCTGCAAGCCCTGTGCGAAACTCCGCCGGCCCGGCGTAAACGCCAGCCGCTGGTGCGTTACGCGGTGGCGGCCAGTGTGCTGGCCATGGCGCTCGGGTTGGGGCTGTTCAGCGGCTTGAATCACCCGGCGATTTATACCGCCGAATATTCCACGGCGTTGGGCGAGCGCCGTCATGTGGCGTTGCCCGACGGCTCGGTGATCGACTTGAACAGCCGCAGCCGCATTAAGGTGCGCTATGAAAAGGACCGTCGTGGCATCGAGTTGACCGAAGGCGAAGCCATGTTCAGCGTCGAACACGATACAAGCCGCCCGTTTGTAGTCGAGGCGGGCAGCGGCAAGGTGACGGTCACCGGCACGCGCTTCGATGTGCGTCGCGATCTCACGGAAACCCGGGTTGCGGTGGAGCAGGGCACGGTCAAGGTTCAGGGCCAGGGACCGGATGTCATCAGCCTCACCGCAGGCCTCGGCACTCGCGTCGATGCCAAGGGCATGGTTGCTGCCGCATACGCAGTCAATCCGGCAGAACTGACCGCGTGGCGCAGCGGCAAACTGGTGTTCAACAACGCCAGCCTCAGCGAGGTCGCCGCAGAAGTCTCGCGCTACCGCGAGAAGCCACTGACGGTCGGCAACGACAAAGTGGGCAATCTGCGCCTGACCAGCGTGTTCAAATCCGACAATACCGACGCGCTGCTCAAGGCCTTGCCGAGCATTCTGCCGGTGGCCGTGCGGACCCTCGATGATGGCAGTCAGGAAATAATTTCCAATTAATTTCCAAACCGATTCAGGTTTTTTTTGAGTTCTTCGTCTTCTTGTCCAACTGCAACTGGTTTGCATTAACAGCCGCACACTCTTGCGATCTACAGGACAATGTTCGACGTGAAGAAAACCACCGCTAAAAACAACAATTCACGCTGGCTGCGGCTCGCCCTCGCCCTGGCCGTCAGTGCCGCGCTTCCCCAGGCATTCGCCGCCGACGGCATTCATATTCCCGCGCAGCCGTTGGGCCAGGCCTTGAGTGAGCTGGGTCAGCAAACGTCGCTGCAGGTTTTCTTCAGTCCTGATCTGGTGGCCGGCAAACAGGCGCCAGCCGTCGACGGCGACCTCTCGCCGGAACAGGCCTTGCGCCAATTGCTGCAAGGCAGCGGCCTGCAATACCAGATCGATCAAGGCTCGGTGACCCTGACGCCAGCGCCGACTTCCGCAACGGCCGGCCCGATCGAACTGGGCATGACCGACATCAAAGTGCTCGGCGACTGGCTCGGCGATGCCGACGCTGCGGTGGTGCAGAACCATCCCGGCGCACGTACCGTGATCCGCCGCGAAGCGATGGTCGAGCAGGGCGCCATGAACGTCGGCGACGTGTTGAAGCGCGTGCCTGGCGTGCAAGTGCAGGACGCCAACGGCACCGGCGGCAGCGACATTTCCCTGAACGTCGGCGTGCGCGGCCTGACTTCGCGCCTGTCGCCACGTTCCACCGTGCTGATCGACGGCATACCAGCAGCCTTCGCGCCCTACGGCCAGCCGCAACTGTCCATGGCACCGATTTCCTCCGGCAACCTCGACAGCATCGACGTGGTGCGCGGCGCCGGTTCCGTGCGTTATGGACCGCAGAACGTTGGTGGCGTGATCAACTTCGTGACGCGTGCGATCCCGGAAAAAGCCACCGGTGAAATCGGCACCACCCTGGAAACCTCCCAGCACGGCGGCTGGAAGCACATCGACACCGCATTTCTCGGCGGCACCGCCGACAACGGCATCGGCATGGCGCTGTTGTATTCCGGCGTGAACGGCAACGGTTACCGCGAGCGCAACAACGGCAATGACATCGACGACGTGATGCTCAAGACGCACTGGGCGCCCACCGATGTCGACGATTTCAGCCTCAATTTTCACTACTACGACGCCAGCGCTGACATGCCCGGCGGTCTGACCCAGGCGCAGTACGACGCCAATCCGTTTCAGTCCGACCGCAATAACGACAACTTCAGCGGGCGCCGCAAGGATGTCTCGTTCAAGTGGACGCGGCAGCTCGACGACCGCACCCAGGCCGAAGTGCTGACGTACTACACCGACAGCTTCCGTGGCAGCAACATCGCCGCTCGCGATCAGAGAACCCTGGGCTCGTTCCCGCGCACGTATTACACCTTCGGCATCGAACCGCGGGTGTCCCGTGTGTTCGACGTCGGCCCGACCACCCAGGAAGTCAGTGTCGGTTATCGCTACCTCAAGGAGGGCATGCACGAGCAGGCGAGCCGCCTGGCGCTGGTCAACAACGAGCCGGTGATCCGTCCCGGTTCGGACGGCCATGTGTACCAGGATCGTACCGGCGGCACTGAAGCCAACTCGGTGTACGTCGACAACAAGATCGACGTCGGTAACTGGACGATTACGCCCGGCATCCGCTTCGAACACATCAGCACCGACTGGCACGACCGCGCCGTGCTCGACACCGCCGGCAGACGTGTACCGGAGAAAAACCGCAGCATCGAAAGCAACGAGCCGCTACCGGCCCTGAGCGTGATGTATCACCTGTCGGAAGAGTGGAAGCTGTTCGCCAACTACGAAACCTCGTTCGGCAGTCTGCAGTATTTCCAGCTGGGTCAGGGTGGCACGGGGGATGAAACCGCCAATGGCCTGGAGCCGGAAAAGGCCAAGACCTATGAGGTCGGCACGCGCTACAACAATGAGGTGTGGGGCGGCGAGTTGACGGCGTTTTACATCGACTTCGATAAAGAGTTGCAATACATCAGCAACGACGCGGGCTGGACCAACCTCGGCGCGACCACGCACCAGGGCATCGAGGCATCGGTGCACTACAACATGGCGGCACTCGATCCACGGCTCGACGGCCTGACCGCCAACGCCGGGTTCACCTACACCCGCGCCGTGTATGAAGGTGAAATTCCAGGCTTCAAGGGCCGTGACCTGCCGTTCTATTCGCGCCAGGTGGCGACCGCCGGCCTGCGTTACGACATCAACCGCTGGACCTATAACCTCGACGCGTTTGCCCAGTCCAAGCAGCGCTCACCGGGTGTTGCGGTGAACGCCGATGGCAGCTTCACCAACAACTACATCACCGAAGGCACCGCCGATGGTCAGTACGGCGACATTCCGGGTTACGTGACCTGGAACGTGCGCGGTGGGTATGACTTCGGCGCGCAACTGTCGAATCTGAAGCTCGGGGCCGGGGTGAAGAACGTCTTTGACAAGCAGTACTTCACCCGCTCCAGCGACAACAACTCGGGGATGTACGTCGGAGCACCGCGCACGTTCTTTGTGCAGGCCAGCGTCGGGTTCTGATAGACCGAGTCGCCTTCATCGCGGGCAAGCCCGCTCCCACATGATAGCTGGCGTACACAGAATCTGTGTTCACTGACGATCCCTGTGGGAGCGGGCTTGCCCGCGATGCTTTTAGACCTTCAACACTCTGCCGCCAATGGCCACCGCCACCAGCAACACCGCCATCAACCCGAAGGCGAAACTCAAGCTGCTGCCATGGGCGATAAAGCCGATCACTGCCGGGCCCGCGAGAATTCCCGCGTAGCCCAATGTGGTAATCGCCGGCACTGCAATGTGCTCAGGCATGACCGTCTGTTTCCCGACCGCGGTGTACAGCACCGGCACGATGTTCGAGCAGCCCGCACCCAATAACGCATACCCGACCAGCGCCGCCTCCCAGGCCGGCGCAAACGTTGCCAATGCCAAACCTGCCGCCGCCGTCAGGCCGCCGAACACCATCACCCGTGTCGCGCCCAGGCGCCGGACAATTCGGTCCCCGGTCAGTCTTCCGGCGGTCATGGTCAGCGCAAACGCCGCATAACCCAGCCCCGCATACGCCGTGTCGATCCCGCGCTCCTGCGCCAGGAACACCGCGCTCCAGTCGAGCGCCGCGCCTTCGGCCAGGAACACGATGAAACACATTCCACCGATAAACAGCACGATGCCATGGGGCACGGCAAACGCCGGTCCTGAGCTTTCGCTGCCATAAGGCAACAGGTGCGGCGCCGCTTTAAGCAACGCCACGATCAGCAACACATTCACCACCAGCATCGCCCCCAGCGGCGACAGCCCCAAGCCGAGCAGGGCGCTGACACCCGCCGCACCGACAATCCCGCCGAGGCTGAACATCCCGTGAAACCCCGACATCATGTTCTTGCCGCTGGCGCGTTCGACGATCACCGCTTGCAGGTTCACCGTCGAGTCCACCGTGCCCAGGCCCGCGCCGAACATGAACAGCGTGGCAATCAATGCCGGCACCGACGACACCGTTGCCAACAACGGCAACGCCGCACAAATCAACAACGTCCCCCCGGTTGCCACCCGACGGCAGCCGAAACGCGTGGCGAGCAGGCCAGCCATCGGCATCGCCAGAATCGAGCCCACCCCCAGGCACAACAGCAACAACCCGAGCGTCCCCTCATCGAGCCCTGCGCGTGCCTTGGCATAAGGCACCAGCGGCGCCCAGGCGGCGATGCCAAGACCGGCAATGAAAAAGGCGATGCGGGTGGACATCTGCTCCAGGCGTCCGGGAATGACGGGAGCAGGCGTGTTGAGGGCAGTCATGAAAAATCCTTGGCGGTGCAGGTTGCTGACAGAATGCAGGGCAACATCCTTGCATATCAGGCAGCGTCCCGCGACCTTGAAGGTTTCTCACGGCCCATCTAAAACGTACCTCGAGTCTCGCTTTCGGTGCCGCTGGTGAAGCTGACGTTTGGTCCCGGCTGCCAACGCACGGCGTCCGACGAGTCGTTATTGCGCTCGATGCATTTCCATTGGATGCCTTGATCCGCCGGCACATCAATCGAACCGCTCCATTGGTTCTGCGCAGGGCTGCGGTTCAATGCCACGGCATGACGTGGATCCCAGGCCCCCAGTTCCAGCGACGAGCCCACGGCATAAACGGTTTTGCCGGGCTGGGGCGTGGCGTAGTCGCACGTGAAGCGGACGCTGACAGGCAGGTGTTCGGCCGCAATGCTCCAAATGCGGATTTTGCCGTCATCCCGGTTCAGCACGGGATCGCTCAGCCCCGGGGGAAGCTTTGTCAGGTTCGAATCCAAAGCAATGACCAGGCTTTTGCGGGCGCCCGTCGTGGTCGCCACCAACCCGGAATATTGAGGTTGAAAGCGGATCGGTGAGTCGGCCTTGATCCCGGCCTCCTTGCGGAATTTGATCAGTTGGCGGATGAGGTCACCGCGTTGCCAGTCGTACATATCTGGCCAGTACACGGAAGGTGTTCCGGGGCTGCTGAGGATGTAGGCATAGGCCTGATTACGCCGCTCTTCGGGCAAGGCCCAGTGATGTTGGCCCCCGTAGCGTCCCGGCGAGTAACCGGTGTCATGGTTGTCGACGAAGGTGACCGCGATCTTGCGCCAGTTCGGATCGGGATTGCCGTTGAGCCCATGCCGCCATTCGGCGATCGAGCCGTTTTGCATGCGTTCCTTGAGGGCGAAGTCGAAGACGGTGCAGCGGGATCGGTCGGACCAGTCCTTGAGTGCATCTTGCCAACTGGCCTTGCTGCGCCAGTCATCGGTGGGGTATTCACCGGGGCCTTTCCACAGTTCACCGACACAAAACTGTTGATCACCGAAGGTGCGCATCCAGCGATCAACGTTCTCCGGTGCATAACCTCTGACGAAGTCGAAGCGCAAGCCTTGGGCGCCGTAATCGTTGCGCAGCGTGATGAATTCGGCGCTGAAGGTTTCGAACACACGCGGGTTGTCGGTATTAAGATCGGCTTTGCCATCAAGGAAGGCGTCACCTTTATCGCAGGTGGGGCAATCGTGACGCCATTCGTTGCGGCCCCGGAGGAACAGCGGTTCGACGTTATTAATGTCAGACATGTGGTTAGGCACGACGTCGTAGACGACCTTTACGCCTGCATCATTGAGGGCCTTGGCGGCCTGCTTGAGTTGCTCATCGGTGCCGTATTGGCTGTTTTTTTCGAAGGAGCGCCAGAAGTAACCTTCGCCTCCGCCAGAAGTGCCGTTGCTGCTGTTCTCCCAACTTGAAGTATCCAGCCAGAGCGGCGGCATCCAAATGGCAGTGAACCCGTCCTGTCTGACCTGACCCGCCATACGCGTTAGCACCGCATACCACTTCTCCGGAGCGTTGCGACTGGAGTTCCAGTGAAAGCCTTGCAGCAGGATGTCTTCTCCTGAGTCATTGCGAACGGGGCCTTTTTGATCGGCGATGACCACTCCGCCGAGTACCAGGGCAACCAGCAGGGGCAGCAGGGAAGTCCGTTTCATGACGTTCCTCCAAACGCGAATCAGGAGCTTCACTCTGGCCCGCGCGCGAAGGCTTGTCTGCTGTCATAACTGACAGGTTTGGCAGACTTGTTCGCAATAAGTGGCGTTGTATTTATAACTGAGTGACTGGAGGAACGCCCGGCTCGTGCTCGCACAGTGCCCGAATCAGCGGGTCGCGTACCTGCATCAACTCGAACAGACCCAGGGCACGAAGCGCCGGCAACGCCTGGCGAATGTCTTGCGTCGCGGCCGTGCGTTGATCTTCGGGTGTCTGGGGATCGATCAGCATCCGGGCATTGATCAGAAAGGCCCCGACCGTGCCTTTGCGCACAACAGTTCCATTGAATTGGCCTTGGTTCAGATCGTCGGGAAGCAGGTCTTCGGCGCGCATGGTTGAGACTCCGGTGAATGAGTGCCCAGACTAATCCGTTGCTCATGGCTAAACTGCGCTATCTGGGTCATTCGATAACGTGAAACTGCCAATGGCTAAACCGCTGATATCTGTTGAACAGGCGCAATCCAACGCGGGACCGCTGGTGATTGCCTCGGTCCTGAACAGTCCCATCGAGCGCACCAGCGCTCCCCACCGGCATGCGCGCGGGCAACTGTTGGGCGCGCGGCGCGGGCTATTGACGGTGGAGGCGGCAGATCATCACTGGGTGGTACCGGCGACCCATGCGGTGTGGATTCCACCCGATAGTGTGCATGGCTTGCGTTCCCATGGCCCCTTCCACGGCTGGAGTGTCTATGTGGCCGCGCCGGCCTGTGGCGAATTGCCCGGACACCCCTGCATCATCGCGACCTCGGGTTTGCTTCGTGAGGCTGTCGACCGGGCGGCGACCTGGGGCGAGGGACCGCTGGATCAGCGACAGGAGCGGGTCGCCCAAATGATTGTGGATGAGGTCGCCGCGCTACCCGCCGAGCCCTTCGGTCTGCCGCTGCCACTCGACCCGCGTCTGCGGCGGATCAGTCAGGCGCTGGCCGACGACCTCGCCGACAACCGTTCGCTCACCGAGTGGGCGCAATGGGCCGGTTTGTCTGCCCGGACCCTGGCCCGGCGCTTCGTCGATGAAACCGGCTTCAGCTTCAGCCAATGGCGCCAGCGCGCACGTTTGCTGCGGGCGTTGGAGTTGCTCGCCGCCGACGTACCGGTGACCACCATCGCCCTGGAACTGGGCTACGACAATGTCAGCGCATTCATTGCGATGTTCCGGCGAACGTTTGGCGTGACGCCGGGGCGGTATTTCATCGCAGGCCGTTGACGCCTACAGTACAGGCTCTTTTCAGGCTGACTTCAGGACTGATCCATGACGCCGTTCTACGATGCTCGAGGCAATATCTACGCGGTGGTGCCGCCCGACGAGGTGCGCGGTCGCGGTATCGATTTGCCGGACCAGGCCGGCGACGCTGCGCAGATTCGCGAGCGCTGGGCATCGGCCGCCATCGAGGCATTCTGCAGTTGGGCGCCCGGCACCCAGCCGCCCGGCAGCAAAGACCATCGTTGTGACGGGCTGTTGGTAGGGCCGTTTCAATCCTCGCCACCCTTTGATCTGTTGATCGTCAATACCGACGGCACCCTGGCCGAGCGCAGTGGCAATGGGCTGACAATATTTTCGCAGGCGCTCAGCGAGCAAGGATTGATGCCCAAGGAGCAGGCGTGCCTGCTGCGGGTTCATCACGACAAGCGTGATGCGGTCTCGCCGGTGGAAACCTCGGTGAAACCCGCTGAAGTCGACGGCGTGCAAGGGTTCTGGCTGGATCTGGGCAAACCTTCGTTCGGGCCGCAAGCGGTGGGCGCGCATGAGGTTGAGCGCGTAACGCTGAATGCTCGCGAAGTGAGCCTTGTGCAGCCGTTGTCGGCACTTGATGCTGCCTGGAACCGTAGCCAGTTTGTGCGCATCGGCAATCCCCATTGCGTGACGCTGCTGACGAATGCCGACGCGTTGCCGAGCAATGAGCGGATGCGTGAAGCGCCCTTGGCCCAAGGCTTGATGCGTATCGCCTATGCCGCGCCAGCCGGGGCCGGGCAGCCGTGTCCGTCGGGGGTGAATGTGCAATGGGCGATGCTTGAATCCGAGGGGCGCTTGGTGGCACGGGTGTTTGAGCGTGGGGAAGGGCCAACGGCGTCGTCAGGCACCAGCGCCAGTGCGGTGGCGTGTGCGGCGTGGCGGGTCGGTTGGGTGGCGGCGGGAGAGGTGAAAGTCGTCATGCCGGGCGGCACGGCGCCGGTTTTTTTGGAGGAATTGGCAGGGGAATTGAGTCGGGTCAGGTTATTTGGCACGGCTCGGTTGATGGGTTGAATTG
>NZ_LT607566.1:70797-73500 GCF_900095275.1 Pseudomonas sp. UMAB-40 | reverse complement strand
GGCTTGCCCGCGAAGAGGCCATCAGATTCAACGAAAATCTCAGCTCAAACCACCACTGAATTCCACCACCGGCATCGTCCGCTTCATCAACACCTTGCCATCGCGCACCGAATACAGCGGCAACCCCTGGCTGCGAATCACCTCGTAGTCGCTGTCCGCCGACAGAATCAGCAAGTTCGCCGGGCGTCCCGCCTCCAGCCCATAACGGTCCCCAAGGTTCATAGCCTTGGCGCTGTTGTCGGTGACCAGGTCCAGTGCACTTTGCAGGTTGCGATACCCCAGCATGTGGCAGATATGCAGCCCCGCTTCCAGCACCCGCAGAATGTTGCCGTTACCCAGCGGATACCATGGGTCAACGATCGAATCCTGGCCGAAACACACGTTCATCCCCGCTTCCAGCAACTCATTGACCCGGGTCACGCCTCGGCGTTTCGGGAAGGTGTCGAAGCGTCCTTGCAGGTGGATGCTTTCGGTGGGGCAGGAGACAAAACTGATCCCCGAATGCCCCAGCAGACGGAAGAGTTTGGCGCAGTACGCGTTGTCGTAAGAGCCCATCGCCGTGGTGTGGCTGGCGGTCACTCGCGAACCCATGCCACGGCTGCGGGCTTCTTCGGCCAGCACTTCCAGAAAGCGTGAATGCGGGTCGTCGGTTTCGTCGCAATGCACGTCCACCAGGCAACCGGTGCGCTCGGCCAGGTCCATCAGAAACTTCACCGAGCTGACACCCTGATCGCGGGTGTATTCGAAATGCGGAATGCCCCCGACCACATCGGCGCCCATGCGGATCGCTTCTTCCATCAGCTCCCGACCGTTGCGATAGGACTCGATGCCTTCCTGCGGGAACGCGACGATTTGCAGGTCGATCAGGTGACGGCTTTCCTCGCGCACTTCGAGCATCGCCTTAAGCGCGGTCAGTTGCGGGTCGGTGACGTCGACATGGGTGCGCACATGCTGGATGCCGTGGGCAGCGAGGGTCTGGATGGTTTTCTTGGCGCGGGTCTTGGTGTCTTCTTCGGTGATGGTGACCTTGCGTTCGCCCCAGCACTCGATGCCTTCGAACAGCGTGCCACTCATGTTCCAGCGCGGCTCGCCAGCGGTGAGGGTGGCGTCGAGGTGAATGTGCGGTTCGACGAAGGGCGGCACCACCAGGTTACCGCCGGCGTCGAGGTCGTCGGGCCCCAGGGTCGGGGCTTCGGTCTGACGGGCGATGGTGCGGATCAGGCCGTTTTCCAGGTGCAACTCATGCAGGCCTTCTTGGTTGCGCAGGCGAGCGTTGATGATGTGCATCAGGCGAATCCTTTTATAGATCTTGTAAGGGAGCTTCAGCGGCACGGGCACCCAGTACGCTGGTCAATAGCACATACGTTAGCGCGGCAGCGGCAATCCCTACCAGTGGCGCGATCCAGGGCGAGCTGAATGCGGCGACAGTGCCGACGGCATAGGCGGTCAAACCAGGCCAGTTGAACGCCGGCAATCGAGCATCGGCCAGACGAGGATATTGACCACGATAGCGGAAGAAGAAATCCGCCATGATCACGCCGCCTATCGGCGGAATCACCGTGCCCAGCAGGATCAGATACGGCACCAGCAGGTCATACATGCCCAGCAGCGCGAGCAAGGTGCCGATCACCGCGCCGGCCAGGGTCACGGTTTTGCGACGACCGGTGCGCAGCAGGTTGCAGCCGGCGACGGCGAAGTTGTAGATGGTATTGTCCTGGGTGCTCCAGATGTTGAGCAGCAACATGGCCATCGCGGCCATGGCGAAACCTTGCAACAGCAGCACTTCGACCACGTCCGGTTGCTGGTAGACGATGGCCCCGTAGGCCCCGATCAACACCATCAGGCCGTTGCCGATAAAGAAGCCGATCAGGCTCGCCAGCACCGCGACCCGGGCGGAACGGGAGAAGCGCGTCCAGTTGGTCGCCTGGGTGGCGCCGCTGACGAAAGTGCCGAAGACCAGGGTAATCGCGGTCGACCAATCCAGCGTGCCTGTCGGGACCACCGCGAGCAGCCCGTCGAGCCCGCCGACTTTCACCGTGGCGACCCACATCGACAGCATCAGCAGCAACATCATGGCCGGCACCGCGATGTACGAAAGGATTTCCAGCCCGCGATATCCGATATACGCGGTGGCGCAAAATGCCAGGCCGAACAGCACCATCAGGCCCAGAACGGTGCCCTCGCTCAGTTCGAAATACTTGCCCAGCACCACGGCGGCCGTGGCCGTGCCCCAGGCGTACCAGCCGATCTGGGTGAAGCCGAGGATCAAGTCGCTGAGCTTGCTGCCCACTTCACCGAAGCAGAAACGCCCCATCAGCACCGAATTGAGGCCGCTCTTGAAGGCGATGTAACCCAGGCCTGCGGCGTAGATCCCCAGCAGCAGATTGCCGACGACAATCACCGCCATCATCTCGCCAAAACTGAACGCCACGCCGAGCTTGCCGCCGGCGAACATGGTGGCGGTGAAGAAAGTGAAACCCAGCAGCACCATGGCCGTGGAGGCGAGGCCCTTGCGAGCATGCATCGGCACTTCGCTGAGGGGGTAATCGTTGCCCGGATCTTTCTGCGTCATGTGGCGTTCCTTGCTCAATGGGTGACGCGGGAGAGGTTGCAGTGGTCGTGCCAAACGGGGATGGCTTAGTTATGTATAGCCGAGCGGCGGGATTGACGCGGGGGAGGGGCACAAAAGCGGTGCACCTGAAA
>NZ_LT607566.1:42859-70767 GCF_900095275.1 Pseudomonas sp. UMAB-40 | reverse complement strand
TGCTCGCGAAAGCGGGGTGTCAGTCACCATCTACATTCACTGACACACCGCCTTCGCGAGCAAGCCCGCTCCCACAGGGGATTCGGTTTCTTCAAGGGGACTGGATTAACGGCAAAAACTTCAGCAACGCCGCGACGATGGCTTCGGGCGCATCTTCCTGAACCAGGTGCCCGGCATTGGGAACCGGATGGAACTGCGCCCCGGCGATCATCTGATGCAGCGCCCGTCCGCGCTCGATGGGAATCCACTGATCCTCCTCACCCCACAGAATCTGCACCGGGCAACGCACCGTCGGGTACAACCCTTCAGCCTCGCGGGTGTAACGCTCATCCATCTGCGCAATCTGCCGATAGAACGCCGCTTGCCCGGGATCGCCCAGCCACGGTTGCACATACGGGTCGAGCTCTTCATCGGGGATGTCGCGCTTGATCGCCCCGCGAATATAGGCCGGCACGATCACCTGTTGAATGTAATCGGGCAGTCCGCTGAACGCTGCTTCATGCTGGCGTACATGCTGCACGAACGGTGAACCCCAGGGCGTCAGCGCCACCGGATCAATCAATGTCAGGCTGCGGTAATCCTTGCCGTTGAGCAGGTGCGCGCGCAGCGCGGTGGCGCCGCCGAAGTCGTGGGCGACCACGTCCGGCCGATCCAGGCCCCAGTGATCGAGCAAGTTCGCCAACAGGTCGTTCTGCACTCCCAGCGACACGTCACCGGTGATTTTCTCGGATTGCCCATAACCCAGCAGGTCGAAGTAATACACCCGATGGGTGCTGATGAAGTGCGGAGCGATGCGGTGCCACACGTAAGACGAAAAGGGCGTGCCGTGCACAAACACCAGCGGCGGGCCGTCGCCACGCACGGCGTAGCTTACGGAGTGCCCGTTGAAGCGATAGGTCTGAGCCAGCGGCCAGTCAGTCCTCATGGGGATGTCCTCTTGGCGTGTTCGAGCCAAAAAGCATAGGCATAAAAAAACAGCCAATGAAGGCTGTTTTTTGTATCGCTGACGAAACGCAGTACCCCTGTGGGAGCGGGCTTGCTCGCGAAAGCGGTGTGTCAGTCAATATAGATGTCGACTGACACACCGCTTTCGCGAGCAAGCCCGCTCCCACAAGGGATTTTTGGTGTTCTTTAGAGCGGGTTACTCGCCGTGATAGATGCAGCCGCTGGTGCACGTCTCGTGGATGCGGATCGCACTGAGTTCCGGCAGCAGGGGCTTGAGTTCCTTCCAGATGAACTTGGCCAGCACTTCGCTGGTCGGGTTTTCCAGGCCGGGAATGTCGTTCAGGTAGTTGTGGTCGAGGCGCTCGTACAGCGGCTTGAAGATCGCCTTGATTTCCGAGAAGTCGCGGATCCAGCCAGTGTGCGGATCGAGGTCGCCGCTCAAGTGAATCGCCACTTTGAACGAGTGACCGTGCAAGCGGCCGCATTTATGGCCTTCCGGTACGTGAGGCAGGCGGTGGGCGGATTCGAACGTAAACTCTTTGAAGATTTCCACAGTGATTTCAGCTCTGTCAGGTGGCGATCGCCGCGGCGATGTGGGCAGGCGGCGAGTTTACCAGAGCGCCGGGCAAAACACTGACTAAAGGGTCAGCAAGCGTTCGCCGAGGCGACCATTGGCGGCCAGTTCGAGAAACTCGTCACCCAGGCGACGGCTTTCGTCCATCGTTGTACGCCAGTATTTCTGCCGGCTCGGGGCATCGCCCATGAAGCGCTTGAAGTCGTTGCGGTCCGGCAGTTTTCCGTAGGGCAGGCGCGCCAGGTAGTCCCTCGACGGCGCCAACAGCAGCACATCCTGCAACCGCGCCGGGCAGGCTCGGCGCCACGGCAGGGTCTTGTCGAACCAGCCGGGAATGACCCGGTCGGTGAAATGCGGATAGAGCACGATGTCGTTGCCGCTGTAGGGCAGGTCGAGGTGATAGTCGAGCAGGCCGCCATCGCGAAATGTCCCCGCACCTGCGCCCGGCAGGTCTCGCACGCCTTCCATCACCATCGGGATCGAGCCCGACGCGAGCAGGGCCTGGCGCAGGTTGCCGGCATTCAACGCGACGAAGCGCGACGGGAAATCGTTGAGTGCATGGACCGGCGGCGCCAGGCGCGGGTCGTGGATGATCAGCCGTTCGAAGTGCCGCGACAGCCGCGCGCGACCCCGCAGGTTGTCGGCGATCACTGACGACAAACCCAGCCCGAGGCGGCCGCGATGATCGTCCGCGAGCAAGCCGTGGCTTTTGACCACCATGATGTTCAGGCGGTAGTGGGCGTTGTTCAGAACCGCCGCATCGCGACCGTCGAGCAGTTCATCGAGCATGCGCCGGGAGCTCTGGCTGATCTGCGCCATGGTCACGCCCTTGGCGAAATTCTGCTCGGTGTACAGCTGACCGAGGCGCCGGATGCCTTCGGCGGCGTCCGGCAGACAGGCGCTGGCGAAGCGCCAGGAACCGACTGATGCGCCAATCAACGAACGCTCCCGCGGCGCGGCCGGCAGCCATTCGCCAAACAACGCCAGGTCCAGACCTTGAATCCCCAAGGCTTTCGGTCCACCGGCGGCGCCCGGCAGCGTGCCGACATCGGCGGCGCTCAGGCCGTTTTCACGGATGCGCGCCAAGGCACGAGGGCCGGCCTTGAGAGTCAGGGAAGGGAACTTGATGTGGATGGCGGTCATACCGGTCTCGATGTCTGGCAAGCGGGGGATTATAAACAGGTCATGCAACGCCACAAATCCCCTGTGGGAGCGGGCTTGTGTAATGCCGTCTGATGATGGCAATTCAGTTTCAGTTAAGTTCAGCTCGCTAAGGTGCCCCCCGTAGGCAACACATAAAAAATACGGAGACGCCCCATGAAATCCCTGACTGCCCTGTTCGCCGCGACCATCATCACCCTGACCGCCAGCCTCGCCCACGCCCGTGACTTGGGCCCCGACGAAGCCCTTCGGCTGCGCGACGCTGGTACCATTGTGTCTTTCGAGAAGCTCAACGCCACCGCTCTGGCCAAACATCCCGGTGCCAAAATCACCGAAACCGAGCTGGAGGAAGAGTACGGCAAGTACATTTACCAGGTTGAGATGCGCGACCCACAAGGCATTGAGTGGGATCTGGAATTAGACGCTGTCAGCGGGCAGGTTCTCAAGGATCATCAGGATACGTAATGAAGGTGTGTTCATTTTCACGCATGGCGCTGGTGCTGCTGGCGTTCTGCTCGGTCGTCATGGCCCGCGACCTCGATCAGGACGAAGCCCTGCGCTTGCGCCAGCAAGGCGTGATCCTGCCGCTTGAGCAACTGTTGAAACAGGCGCTGGACCGCTACCCCGGCTCCAAACTGCTGGAAGCCGAGCTTGAAGAAAAACACGACGTCTACATTTATGAAGTCGAGCTGCTGACCACCGAAGGGGTGGTCCGTGAACTGGACCTTGACGCCGCCACTGGCCAGTTACTGAAAGACAAGGAAGATTGATCGATGCGTTTGCTTCTGGTGGAAGACCACGTGCCGCTGGCCGACGAATTGATGGCCGGCCTCAACCGGCAGGGTTACGCCGTGGACTGGCTGGCCGATGGCCGCGACGCGGTGTATCAGGGCAGCAGCGAGCCTTATGACCTGATCATCCTCGACCTCGGCCTGCCGGGGTTGCCGGGGCTCGACGTGTTGGCGCAATGGCGGGCCGGTGGCCTGATGACCCCTGTGCTGATCCTCACAGCGCGCGGTTCCTGGGCCGAGCGCATCGAAGGCCTCAAGGCCGGCGCCGACGATTACCTGACCAAACCGTTCCACCCCGAAGAGCTGCACCTGCGAGTCCAGGCGTTGTTGCGTCGCTCCCACGGTCAGGCCAATCAGCCGACGCTCAAGGCGGCGGGGCTGCATCTGGATGAAGGTCGCCAGTGCGTGACCCGCGACGGTGCCGACATTCAACTCACCGCCGCCGAATTCCGCCTGCTGCGCTATTTCATGCTGCACCCCGAGCAGATCCTTTCCAAAAGCCACCTCGCCGAACACCTCTACGACGGTGAAACCGAGCGCGATTCCAACGTACTCGAAGTTCACGTCAACCACCTGCGGCGCAAGCTTGGAAAAAGCGTCATCGAAACCCGTCGCGGCCAGGGTTACCTGTTCGGCGGGCAAGCCCAGTGAGGTCGATCCAGCGCCGCTTGAGTCTGGGGCTGATCAGCGTGATGGTAATCGTCGGTCTGGTGCTGGCGCAAACCAGTCTGTGGGTGTTCGAAATGGGGTTACAGCGCTACCTCGAAGACGGTTTGCGCAACGACAGTGAAAACCTGCTGGTGGCGTTGGTGCGCGGGCCGCAAGGGTTGCAACTGGATGAGCGGCACTTGTCGCCGGCCTATCAACGGCCGTTCTCCGGGCACTACTTCCGTATCGATTTTGCCGACAAGCACTGGCGTTCCCGCTCGTTGTGGGATCAGGAGCTGCCGCCACTCGACCATCCCGGCCTGCACAGCAACCTGCAACTGGGGCCGGAAGGCCAGCAATTACTGGTGTTGCGTTCAGATTATCGACGGCTCGGGCAATCGATTTCGATCAGCGTGGCGCAGGACTACACGCCGGTGCGCGAGAGTTTCCGGCGCATGCAGCAGGTCGGCCTGGGCCTCGGGCTGGCGGGGTTGCTGCTGATTCTGCTGCTGCAACGGATCACCGTGCGCCGCGCCTTGCGTCCACTGGAAAAGGCCCGTGAGCAAATCGCCCAGTTGCAGCAGGGCCAGCGCTCGCAACTCGATGACCAGGTGCCGGTGGAACTGGAGCCGCTGGTGGCGCAGATCAACCATTTGCTCGCCCATACGGAAGACAGCCTCAAGCGTTCACGCAATGCCCTGGGCAACCTCGGGCATGCGCTGAAAACGCCGTTGGCGGTGTTGCTGAGCGTGGCTTCCAGCGAGAAGCTCGACGCGCATCCCGAACTGCGCAAGCTCCTCAAGGCGCAGCTTGAGCAGGTGCAGCAGCGGCTCAATCGCGAACTCAATCGCGCCAGATTGTCCGGCGATGCGCTGCCGGGGGCGCTGTTTGATTGTGATGGGGAACTGCCAGGACTGTTGGCGACGTTGAACATGATTCATGGCGAACACCTGAACCTGAGCTACCGCGCACCGGCCGGTTTGCAGCTGCCGTGGGATCGCGAGGATTTGCTCGAACTGCTGGGCAATCTCTTGGATAACGCCTGCAAATGGGCGGATGCCGAGGTTCGGTTGAGCGTGGTAGAGACGGCGCAAGGGTTTGAGTTAAGCGTGGAAGATGATGGGCCGGGGATTCCCGAGGCGCAGCGCGATCAGGTGCTGAACCGGGGGACACGGCTGGATGAACAGACAGATGGGCATGGGTTGGGGCTGGGGATTGTGCGCGACATCGTCGACACGTGGGGCGGGGTGATGAGGTTGGAGGAGAGCGAGTGGGGCGGCCTGAAGGTCCTCATCACACTCCCCAAACGCTGACGCGGGCCTGAGGCTCACTGATCAACCTGTGGGAGCGGGCTAGCCCGCGATGGCGATCTAACAGTCAACATTGATGTTGGATGTTATGGCCTCATGGCGGGCAAGCCCGCTCCCACAGGTATTTGCATTAAACGCGAAACTGATCCATCAAACTCTGCTGTTGATTCGCCAGGCTATTGAGCGACTGGCTCACCCGCGCCGATTCATTCGCCTGCCCCGACAGCGACTCCGTGACATCGCGAATCGTCGCCACGTTGCTGTTGATCTCCTCGGCCACCGCGCTCTGCTCTTCGGCCGCAGACGCGATCTGCAGGTTCATGTCGCTGATCACCGTCACCGCCTCGCCAATCTGGCGCAGCGCCGTCACCGCTTGGCCCACTTGCTCGACGCTGCCTTGGGCCTGGCGATGGCTGTTGTTCATCGAGCCGACCACGTCCTGCGTGCCGCTCTGCAATTGCTCGATCACCAGACGGGTTTCTTCAACCGACTCCTGGGTGCGGCGCGCCAGGTTGCGCACTTCATCGGCGACCACGGCAAAACCCCGTCCGGCCTCACCGGCACGGGCCGCTTCAATGGCCGCGTTGAGCGCCAGCAGGTTGGTCTGTTCGGCGATGGCGCGAATCACTTCCAGCACCGAGCCGATTTTCTCGCTGTTGGCCGCCAGGCCTTCGACTTGCACCATGGCCGCGCTCATGTCGGCGGCGAGGTTGTCGATGCTAGTGGTGGTCTGATCGATGACGGTCAGGCCCCGGCGAGTCGCTTGATCGGCATCCTTCGCGGCCTGGGCGGCTTGCGCGGCACTGCGGGCGACGTCCTGGGCGGTGGCGCTCATTTCGTGGGACGCGGTGGCGACCTGATCGACCTGGCGGTATTGCTGCTCCATGCCGGCGCTGGTCTGCGTGGCGATGGCGGAGGATTGGTCCGCGGTGCTGCGGGCGTCCTGCACCGATCGTTTCACTTCGGCGATGATTGGTTGCAGCTTGTCGAGGAAGCGGTTGAACCAGCCGGCCAACTGGCCCAGTTCATCCTGCTTGTCGTAAGCCAGGCGCCGGGTCAGGTCGCCTTCGCCACTGGCGATGTCTTCGAGCATGTGCGCCACGCCGAGGATCGGCCGGGTCACGCTGCGCGCCATCAGCCATACCAGCAGCAAGCCAATCAGCGCGGCCAGCACACCGAGGCCGAGTTCAACCAGGGTGCCGCTTCTGTTGCTGTCATCGAGTTGGTTTTTCAGGGCTTCGGCGGGGCCGACCAGGACTTTTTCCGGCACGTCGAGCAACACGCCCCAGGACTTTCCGCCGGGGATCGGCTGGAACGGCGACAGCACTTTCAGTTGCTGGTTGCTGTGCAGGCTTTCGGTGTTGCTGCTGGTGGCGAGCATGCGAATCAGCTCGGCACCGTTGGTCTTGTCCACGGCGTCCAGGCGCTGGCTGAGTTTACTGGCGTCCGCGCTGTAACCGGCGAGCAAACCGACCGGGCTGATGATGCTGACGCGGGTCTGGCCGTCGTAGAGCTTTTTGCTCGCGCCCTGACTCATGGCCTGCAAGCTGTTGAGGTTGATGTCCACCGACAGCGACGCAATGACTTTGCCGTTGACCATCAGCGGGAACACGATGCTGGTCATCAGCACGTTCTGGCCGTCGATCACATAGAAGTACGGTTCGATCACGCATGGCTTGAGCGTGGTGCGCGGGCAGGTGAACCAGGCGTTGGCCGGCTCGCCGCTGGGGCCGGCATTGGTGTCGGCCATGTCGCTTTCCGGCAGCGCCATCGACGTCACTTTGCCCGGTGTCGGTTGCGACCAGTACAGGGCAAAACGGCCCTTGTCGTTGCTGCCCAGCTCGGCCTGGCCGGCGAACAGATCGTCCTTGCCGTCCAGTGCGTTGGCTTCGAACACCAGCGAGAGGCCGAGCAATTCCGGGTTGGCTTGCAGCGCCGACTTGACCTGGCGGGTCAGGTCTTCACGCAGGTCGAAGGCGTCCAGAAAACGTTTTTCCGCCTGATCGCGCAGGAACAGCACCTGACGCGAAAAACCGTGGCCGTATTGATAGGCGTCCATGAATTGCTGACGAATCACCAGCGCCTGGTTTTCACCCTGGGATTCGATCCGGGCCTGGGCGGCTTCGGTGAGCATCTCCATGCTCGAGGCTTTCACCATCTCGGAGCTGTGCTCCATGCGGTACAGCGAAAGACCTACCAGCAGGGTCACGATGCCCGCCAGGCAAAGCCCGGCCAGCAGGGTGATTTTCCATTGGATGGAAAGTTGTCTGAGCGACATGGAGAGACGTCCTTATTCGATATTTATCTGAGACTTTGCACTGTAACGGCCGTCATTCGGCTTTCTTTATGCCATCGGACAAATGGGCACTAGTGGCGAGGGCGCTAGCTCCCGCGGGGGGCGATGCGCCCCCAAAACCTGAGATAACGGTTTGTCAGATACACCGCATAGGCCCAATTGCGACTGCTGCGCAGTCGAACAGGAGCAAGCTCCCTCGCCACAGGTCACCCTAAGTTGTTACACATCTTCACCGACCACGCGCTTTGACACCGGGCCGACTCTGCGGCACAGTGCGCGCCCTCTAATAAAACCCATTCTTAAATCCGCTGGCGGCTCTTCGCAGACTGTCGGCTGAGCTCATTTCGCATGCCCTGAGGTAACGATGATTAATGCTGTAATTGCCGCGGTCGGCGTCATGCTGGTCCTCAGCCTGTCCCGCGTGCACGTAGTGATCGCGCTGATTGTCGGCGCCCTGGTCGGAGGCTTGACCGGTGGCCTGGGCATCGACGCCACGCTGAAAGCCTTTAATAGCGGCCTCGGCGGCGGGGCGACGGTCGCGTTGTCCTACGCCTTGCTTGGCGCCTTCGCCGTGGCGATTGCCAAGTCCGGGCTGGCCCATGCCTTGGCGGACAAAGCCCTGCTGATGGTGGATCGCCAACACGCTAGCGGTGGCCGGCAGGTCAAGTGGCTGCTGATCGGCTTGCTGTGGGTGGTGGCCATCGCTTCGCAGAACATTCTGCCGATACATATCGCCTTTATTCCGCTGCTGGTGCCGCCGCTTTTATATGTGCTGACCAAACTGCAACTGGATCGCCGCTTGATCGCCTGCGTCATGACCTTCGGCCTGATCACACCGTATATGTTCTTGCCGGTGGGCTTCGGCAACATCTTCCTGAATGAAATCCTGCTGGCCAACGTTGCGCGCAGCGGCGTCGACATCAGCGGCATCAACGTCACCCATGCCATGGGCATTCCGGCGTTGGGCATGGTCGTGGGCCTTGCGGTGGCGTTTATCAGCTACCGCAAGAAGCGCGTCTACGACCTGGAAAAGATCGAGAAAGTCGAGCAAGTCGCGGTGGAATACAACCCGCTGAGCCTGATCGTCGCCGGTGTGGCGATCGCGGCGGCGTTCATCATTCAGCTGCTGCTGGACTCGATGATCATTGGTGCGCTGGCGGGTTTCCTGATCTTTTCGGTGTCGGGCATTGTGAAGTGGCGCGACACCGATGACCTGTTCACCGAAGGCATGAAGATGATGGCGATGATCGGCTTCATCATGATCGCCGCCTCGGGTTTCGCCGAAGTGATGAAAGCCACCGGCCAGGTGCAAACGCTGGTGGAAGCGTCAGCCTCGTGGATCGGGCACAGCAAAGGGGTCGGCGCGCTGTTGATGTTGCTGGTCGGTCTGCTGGTAACCATGGGTATCGGCTCGTCGTTTTCCACCGTGCCGATCCTGGCGGCTATTTTCGTGCCGTTGTGCGTGCAGCTGGGGTTCAGCCCGATCGCGATCGTGTGCATCGTCGGCACGGCCGGAGCGTTGGGCGACGCCGGTTCGCCGGCCTCCGATTCGACGCTGGGCCCGACCTCCGGTCTGAACATTGATGGCCAGCATCACCACATCTGGGACACCGTGGTCCCGACCTTCCTGCATTACAACCTGCCGCTGCTGGCGTTCGGCTGGGTGGCCGCGATGGTGCTGTAACCCCCTATCCCCTGTGGGAGCGTGGCTTGCCCGCGATTCAGGCGCCGCGGTCCATCAAGTAGACCGCGTAATCGTTCATCGCGGGCAAGCCACGCTCCCACAGGGGCGGATTCAACTTTTGGTCCGGCGTGCCGTTAAAGCCTTTAACCACGCCAAAAAAATCAAAAGAGTGAACCGTCATGCGCATGAGCCTGAAGGCTAAAGTCCTGTCCCTTGCCGTTCTCCCGGTGTTGCTCTTTGCGCTGGTCATCAGCCTGACCACGCTGTTCATTCTGCAGGAACAGGCGCGCAAGGAAGTCGAGGAAACCCGCCAGCGCCTGCTCACCGATGCCAAGGCCACCCTGCAAAGCTACGTGGCCGTGGCCATGACCACGATCAAACCGCTTTACGACGCGGCCGCCCCTGGCGATGACGCGGCGCGGGCGCACGTGATCAAGCTGCTGTCGAGCATCACCTACGGCAAGGACGGTTACTTCTTCGGCTACGACTCCAACACGGTGCGCCTGTTCAAGGCCAACAGCCCGGACGGCGTGGGCCAGAGCTTCAAGGACAACCGCGACCCGAACGGCGTCTACGTCAACCGCGACCTGGTCAAAGTCGCCAAAGACGGCACCCACTACCTGCAATACAGCTCGCCATTGCCCGGTAACACCCAGGTGCTGGTGCCGAAACTGGGCTACACCGAATACCTGTCGAAATGGGACATGGCGGTCGGTACGTCGGTGAACCTCGACGGTATCGAAGCGCAAGTCGCGCTGGTCCAGGCCAAGGTCCAGGAGCGCATGGAAGGCGTGGTGCTGACCATCGCCGGTATCGCCGCAGTGATGCTGCTGGTGATCGCGGCGGTCGGGATGCTGCTGGCCAATACCATTCTGCGTCCGCTGAACCTGATGAAAGCCAACCTCGATGACATCGCGGCGGGCGAGGGCGACCTGACCCGTCGCCTGACCATCACCAGCCAGGACGAACTCGGCGAACTGGCCGGCTCGTTCAATCGCTTCGTCGACAAGATCCACAGCCTGGTGCGCCAGATCACCGAAATGACCTCGCAACTGACCGGGCTGGTGAATCAGGTTTCCGACCAGGCACAGCGCTCGGACCAGGCCATGGAGCGTCAGCGCCACGAGACCGATCAGGTCGCCACGGCGATCAACGAAATGTCGGCGGCGGCTCAGGAAGTGGCGAAGAGTGCGCAAAACGCGGCGGTGGCTGCCCAGCAAACCGACGAAGAAGGCCAGGCCGCCAAGCGTGTGGTGGCCGGCAGCATCGTGAAGATTCATGCGTTGGTGAACGACATTCGCAGCAGCGGCGTGTCCCTCGACAGCCTGCAAAAAGACGTGTCGTCGATTGTCAGCGTGCTCGGGGTGATTCGTTCGATTGCCGAGCAGACCAACTTGCTGGCGCTGAACGCTGCCATTGAAGCCGCGCGTGCCGGTGAAGCGGGTCGTGGTTTTGCGGTGGTGGCCGACGAAGTGCGGGCGCTGGCCAGTCGCACGCAGATCAGCACCCAGGAAATCCAGGGCATGATCGATCGCTTGCAGGCCGGGACCCAATCGGCGGTGGAAGCGATGCGTCGTTCCAGCGAAGCGGGCGATGGCACCTCGGCCCAGGCCAATGAAGCCGGCGCATCGCTGGACACCATGGCCCAGTTGATCGGCACCATCAACTCGATGAACGCGCAAATCGCCAGCGCGGCTGAAGAGCAAACTGCCGTGGCCGAAGAGATCAACCGCAGCGTGCATCAGATCGCCGTGGCGGTGGACAACGTCGCCGATGAAACCCAACTCGGTGCCCAGACCTCACGCAGCCTCGCCGATCTCGGTCAGCGCCTGGGCAAACTGGTCGGCCAGTTCCGCATCTGACTTTATTTGCGAAATATTGGAGGCAAGCACTGAACCTGTGGGAGCGAGCTTGCTCGCGATAGCGTCGGCACATCCAGCATCAATGTGACTGATCAACCGCTATCGCGAGCAAGGTTATGTGGTGTCAGGGCCTGTCCCAGTAGGGCACCGATCCGAAGCATTCAACGAAGAAATCAATCACCGTGCGCACCTTCACCGACAACCGTCGGCTGCCTGGCCACAGCACCGCAATCTGCTGCGGTTCGAGGCTGTTGGACACCTGATACTCCCCCAGCACCGGCACCAGCGTGCCGTTGCGCACCGCTTCGCCGATCAGCCACGACGGAAACATCACCAACCCCAGGCCTTGTTCGGCGGCTTGCGTGAGCGTGTCGGCGTGGTTGCCGGTGATCGGGCCTTTGACGGAGTAGGGCGTCCAGTCCTGCGGGTCCTTGCGGAAAAACCAGCGCTGCTGCCCGGCCACGCCCTTGTAGGCCAGGCACTGATGCGCCGCCAGTTCTTCAGGATGGTGCGGCGTGCCATGGCGTTTGAGGTAGGCCGGGCTGGCCGCGACTTGAAAGCGATGGGGCGCCAGGATCCGCGCCTGCATGCTCGAATCGTGCAGCGGGCCAATGCGAAACAGCAAATCGGCACCTTCCTGCAACGGGTCGACGTAGCTGTCGGTCTGCTGGATATCCAGTTGCAGTTTCGGATAGCGCTCGCACAACAGCCCCAGCCACGGCGTCAGATGCCGTTGCCCAAAGACCACTGGCGCGTTGATCCGCACCAGCCCGCGGGGTTCGCTTTGCTGTTCCTGCAAGGCCTGTTCGGCTTCCTCCAGTTGCACCAGCACCAGCCGCGCGTGATGGCCGAGCATGCGTCCCGCTTCGGTGGGCGTGACGGCGCGCGTGTGGCGGTAGAGCAATTGCTGGTTCAAGGCTTGTTCCATCAACTGGATCTGCCGGGAAATCGAAGAGGGCGCCAGGCCCTCGCGGCGAGCGACTTCGGAGAAGCTGCCATGGTCGAGCACCGCGACAAACAGCCGAAGTGCCTTGAATCCGAGCTCGTTGAGGCCGTGCATGATCGATCCTACTGTGCGAGTTACGCAAAAGTGTTGTCGGGATGCTCCCATTTATCGCAAAGGATCGCCAGCCGATAATGCCCGCCACAACGGCCCCCTTGTGGGGCGTGTTCATCTGATAACGGACAGGTTTTCCTTATGCAATCTTCTTCAATCGACATCGCTGCAGCGCCAGCGACCAAACCTGGGCTGCGGCTGTTGCTGCTGCCTCTGGTGATTCTCGCCGGCATGGGCCTTTCCGTGGAGGCCGGTTTGCTCGGGCCGCTCGGGGTTCAGGTCGGGCATTTATGGGCGACATTGAGCATCTTCGGCGTCGGCTCGGCGATTCTGTTTCTGCTGTTGTTGTTCAGCGGCAAGCAACAAGGTCCGGCGTTGAACACCTTGCCGCGCTGGCAACTGATCGGCGGTTTCCTAGGGCCGATCTACGTGGTGGTGCTGACCCTGGCCACGCCGCACATCGGGATCGCGATGACGATGATCGCGATCCTCTCCGGGCAAGTCGGCAAAAGCGTGTTGATTGACCACTTCGGCTGGTTCGGCGCCGCCCGCAAAAAGGTCAACGGTGAACGTTGGCTGGCGTTGCTGCTGATTGTCGCGGCACTTGTTCTGATTGCTCGGGGTTGATGATGAATCTGATTATTTTGTTGGCCGTGGTCGTGGCCGCCGGCGCGGTGTTGAGTATCCAGGCGGCGATCAACGGGCGTCTGGGCGAAACCGTCGGCGTGTTGCGCAGCAGTCTGCTGACCTTCGCCGTGGGCGCGGTGGTCACCGGGTTGCTGATCCTGTTTTTCGAACCGGCCCATGCCGTGAGCTTGCTGGACGTGCCGAAATGGCAGCTCAGCGGCGCCTTGTTCGGGGTGGTCTACATGATGGTCATGGTTGGCGCGGTGCCCCGGGTCGGCACGGCGGTGGCGACCGTGGCGGTGATCGTCGGGCAGTTAGGCATGGGGATGTTGATCGACAACTTCGGCTGGCTGGGTAACCCGGCGATCGAGTTATCGAGCAGCCGGATGCTGGCGATGGTGTGCCTGGCGCTGGCGTTGCTGTTCATGTATCGCAGCAGCACCCGAAGCGAGTAACCCCGATTTACTCATGTCAAACATTTATCTGTAGCAGGGGCTCCTACACTGATCAGTGAGGTGCGCATTTGCCGCACGCGACGACCACACCCATGGAGTCAGACTCATGATCGACAGTGACAGTAAATGCGACTGCCCCAAATGCTCTTGCAAACTGGGCGAGCACCCGATAGCGCGTCACGGCAAACACTATTGCTGTGAAGCGTGCGCCAAGCACCACGAACATGGCGAGGCGTGTGCGAGTAAGGGTTGCAAGTGTGCACACGCCATATAGGTCATCAACATCAAGTGGAGCCACTCGGGCTCCACTTTTAATGTCGGGTGACTTCCCCCTGTGATGCTCAACCCGCCGGTCGCCACGTCACATTTTCGATGCCGAATTTTTCCGCCAGCGGCTTGCTGGTTTTTTGCACCTTCTCTCGGCCAAAGCGCGGGATTCGTCCGACCCCGGCATCACAACTGGCCCAGTGCCAAGCCTCCGCGTTGTCCATTTTGTCCAGGCGGATAATGAAAGACTTTGGCGCGCCATGAAGGGTGTATTCAATGACGAAAAGTTTTGCGTTGTTCATAAAGCCCGTATTCCTCCCTGTGGTAATACAAGGATCGTTTGGGTAACGGAAAATTCATTCGAATTGTCAGACGGCCGCCGCCGGTGGCAACAAGGTGAGTGGCCCGTTACCATGCAAGACCTGAAAACCCCAATGATCATTGCCCATGGCCCTCGCCGCCCCGCCAGACCTGAGTGACACCGATGTGCCCGTTCAACCGCTGGCACGCACTTACCCGCGCGGCTTGTACATCGAGCCCCACGAGCATGAATGGGGCCAATTGCTGTACGCGATGAGCGGGGTAATGTGGGTCGAAACGCCCCATGAGGCGTTGGTGGTGCCGCCACAACGGGCGGTGTGGCTGCCGCCGGGCGTGCCACATGGCATTCGCGTGGTCTCGGACCTGCAGATGCGCAACATCTACCTGCGGCCCTCATTGGCGGCCACGCTGGATGACAGTGTTCAGGTGATTGAAGTCGGCGGGCTGCTGCGTGAGCTGATCGTCGGGCTGGTGGAGCAGGGCGATGATGGTGCGCCCGAGTATTACGAAGCGCTGGTTGGCCTGGCGCTGTTGGAGCTTAGGCGAGCCAGGCGTTCGCTGTTGAAAATCCCGTTGCCGGATGATTCCGACCGACGCCTGATGCACCTGTGTCAGGCCGTCATGGCCGCGCCCTCGCTGGACATTCCCTTTGAGCAGCACGCGGAAAATGCCGGTGCCAGCGTGCGCACCCTGGCGCGGCTGTTCAAGGAAGGCCTGGGCATGGGCTTCGCCGAATGGCGGCGGCAGGTGCAATTGGCGACGGCGGCGGCGGAATTGATTCAAGGCGTGCCGGTCAGCACGATTGCCCGCGAACTGGGCTATTCGCCGAGCAGCTTCAGCGACATGTTCCGCCGGGAACTGGGTGTCGCGCCTTCGCAGTTCTGCGCGAGCCAACATTAAGTCCAGCCATAAGCAAAACCTGTGTAGCAGCAGGCTTCGTCAGCTGCTGCACAGTTCGCATTGCATCGTGCATCGTGCATCGGCGCTTTGGCCGATATTCAGAAGCACTTGGCCGATGCCCGCCGAAACCTCGCTCTAGACTTTGGGCATACCTTGATTGCCCACGGAGTCTGCCATGAGCTACCTCATCTCGCTGGTCATTGGTCTTGGCGTCGGCCTGATCTACGGCGCACTGGATTTTCGTTCGCCCGCCCCACCGGCCATTGCCCTGGTGGGCTTGCTGGGCATGCTCGTCGGCGAAAAGTTGTGGCCCATGGGCCGGCAACTGATGGCTGGCTGGGTCTCCTGAAACCCTTTCCTTTATGCGATGGACACTCCCATGAAAGCACTGCAATTCGACCAGACCGGCGACCTCTCGGCCTTGCGTTATGTCGATGTCCCGACCCCCGTTCCCGGCGCCGATGAAGTGCTGGTGCAGATCAAGGCGGCCGGACTCAACCCCAGCGATGTGAAGAACGTGCTGGGACGGTTTCCCTACACCACCTTGCCACGGATCCCCGGCCGGGATTTCGCCGGTGTGGTGGTTGAAGGGCCTCAGGCGCTGATCGGTCAGGAAGTCTGGGGCACTGGTCGTGAACTGGGTTTTTTTGCCGACGGCTCCCATGCGCAATTCGTCAAACTGCCGGCCAATGGCGTGGCACTCAAACCCACCCATCTGAGCTTCGCCCAGGCCGCCAGCCTCGGCGTGCCGTACACCACGGCGTGGGATGCACTGGAGCGCAGCCTGGTGACGGCCGCAACGCGGCTGTTGGTGATCGGCGGCGGGGCGGTCGGCAGTGCCGCGCTGGCGCTGGCCAAGGTGCGCGGCGCTCAAGTCCTGGCAGCGGCGCGGCGGCCCGAGCAGGTCAAGGATCTGCAGGCGCAGGGGTATCAGACGCTGCAACTGGATAAACCGGACGACCTGGGGGCGCAGGTGCAGGCCGTGTATACCGGCGGCGCCGACGTGATTTTCGACACCACCGGCTTCTGGCTACCGGCCTCGGTCCCGGCGCTCGCGGCGTTCGGCCGCATCGCGATCATCGCGGCGCCGGTAGACGGCCTGGTGCAACTGCCGGCACTGGCGTTGTATCGCAAGGGCGGTTCGGTGGTGGGGATCAATTCGTTGCTGTACGGCGTCCAGGCGTGTGCGGCGATGCTCGATCAGTTCGGCAAGTTCTTTGACCAAGGGTTGCTGCCGTTGCCGGAAGGGTTGTTTGAATCGCCGCTGGCGGAGGGGTTGGAGCGGTATGAAGAAGTGAATCAAGGTGCCGGGGATAAGGTGATTTTGTTGCCGTAACGCCAATCAAAATGTGGGAGTGAGCCTGCTCGCGATGACGGAGTGTCAGTCGACATTTGTGTTGCCGGATACACCGCTATCGCGAGCAAGCTCGCTCCCACAGGGTTTTGGATTGTCAGATCAAACCTCGGGAACACCGTTCTCCCACGCCGACCAATTGTTCAAGATCTCCTGCACCAACGGATTCCCCGTCCGGTACAGGTTCTCCAGTGCCGGCACAAACCCGCCCTGATCCGCATACTTGAGCAAGTTGTCCACTTCGCTCTGGCCCGGGGCCGGTCGGTCGAAGTCAGAGCCCGCGCGCACCACCGCCAGGCGTTGCACATCCACCAGGCCCTCGCGACTTGCCCGCAGCAGCGCTTCGTAGGTGGAGTTATCTTCCTGTTGCGTGGTGCAGTACTCGCCTTTGTCATCGGTCAACAGTTTGGTCCAGACCTCGGCACGTTCACTCAAGCGCGTCCCGGAAAACCAGGTGTTGCCCGCCAGCGTGTCGCACTTCGTCACCGTCGGTGGCTGATTGGCCGGGGCCGACGGGTACTTCAGGCGCCATGCCGCCGATTCCTTGCTTTCGCTCAACTGGACGTTGTGGGTCAGGGCGAATGCCTTGGCCTGCAACTTCGGATTGAGCTCGAACACTTCGGTCTTGTAGTCCAGTGGCGGTTTTTGGTTCGGGCCTTGGGTGTTGATGCCGATGTACCCGGTCGGCCAGTCTTTCGGCACGTCTCGCGAATCCAGTTCCCACTGAGTGCCGAACTCCACCAGGTAATGCGCCCACGCGGTGGTGCCGATGGTCCCGTGTTTCGGGCTGATGCCGGCAATCCCGGCGATCAGGAAGTAGCTTTTACGCAGGTCGAATTTCGGCGACAGGGCCAGGGCCAGCGTCGAAGCTGCGGCGTTGGTCTGGCCCATGCCGGTGACCATCAGGCACACCTGCGCCGCGTTGCAGCGAATGGCCGGGTACTCGGCGGACAGGCCCGGCACTCGGACTTCCTGCTTGAGCTCCAGACGATCGATCCAGTTTTGCGCCTCGGGGGCGAACATGGTGATCAGCATCACTTTCGGCTGGATCGGTGCTTCGCTCGCCCAGGCAGTGGAAGAGAGCAGGGTGGCACAGGCCAGGGAAATACGCGTCATTGCATTCATAAAACCTCCAGGTTCAATCAAGCCTCAGAACTGATAACCGATGCCGGCGTAGTAACCCCAGCCATTGGAGCGAGCGCGGAAATCGCCGTCGCCGAAATTCAACTCGCTGCCATCCTCCCAGTTGCCGCCGTTGTGGAAGTAACGGCCGACCAGGGTGAAGCGCAAGTGTGTGAACGAGTAGAGCAACACGTTGGTGGCGACGGTGGCGTTGGCGGTGCGGGCCGGGTTGTCCTTGTGCAGGTCGGAGCCGAAATCGAAGTTGGTAAAGCCGATGTACGTCAGTGACGCGCCGTTGCTGAAGCTGCTGATCGGCACGATGTATTTGAGCTGGGCACGGTAGCCGTCCCACGAATACTCGTTGCTGGCGCCGTAGTTTTCCCACTGATAACGCCCGTAGAAGTTCGCCGACAAGTTGACTCGCGAGTGGGTGTCGATGTCGGTGCCCAGGCCGCTGTAAAGCGTATTGGCGCGGTTGGCGCTGTTGCTGCCATGGTCGTAGATCCAGTCGAACGCCACGTACCACTCTTTGAACGGCCCGATGGCCAGGCTGCGGCCGGCGAGGTAGTCGATGGAGATGCGCGGTTCGTGCTCCATGAACACCGGCGAACCGTGGTCCCACACGCCTTTGTCATGACTGTTGCCGATGTTGAAGATCTTCGGGATGTCGATGTAGCCGTACAACTCGAATGGCCCTTTGCGCCCGAAGTACTCGTACTCCAGGTAAATATCGTCGGCCGGTTCCGGGCCGAAACTGATGTCTTTGCTGCCGATGACGGTCAGGTCCTGATTGAACCAGTCCGACAGGTAAACGCCTTTTTTCGGCGGGCTGGCTTCGGGACTCAGGGTTTCGCCCTGGGCGGATTCTTCGGCGGGCGCGGGTTGCGCCAAAACGGTGCTGCTGAGTAGTCCTGTAACGCTGGCCAGCAGCAAGGAAACAGCAAGAGTGCGCGAGCAAGTCACGCGGCTGGACGTGCGGTGCATTAAAAGTCCCTTTTCGTGCGGATCAAAAGCCCGGTTCTTCGGGCGTGCGCGGTTATGTCGCGAAAACGTCTGTATCAGCGACTCGCAAACGTTTGCACAAGAGATGCCAATTATTTCAATTCCATGAAAAATCGACGAAATCAGGGTTTTTATTGTCGACTTGGTCAAATACGCGAACTGACGCCTTGGATTGACCGTCAATGCTAGACTCGCCCGCATTGTCTTCACGAGGTTATTCCCCCATGAGCGAGCCGATTCGTCTGACCCAATACAGCCACGGCGCCGGCTGTGGCTGCAAGATTTCACCGCAAGTGCTGGAGGTGATTCTGGCCGGCAGCGGGGCGCAGAATCTTGACCCCAAGCTCTGGGTCGGCAACGCCTCGCGCGATGACGCGGCGGTGTACGCGATCGACGAAGAACGCGGCGTGGTCTCGACCACCGACTTCTTCATGCCGATCGTCGACGACCCGTTCGATTTCGGCCGCATCGCCGCTACCAACGCCATCAGCGATATCTACGCCATGGGCGGTGATCCGCTGATGGCGATTGCGATCCTCGGCTGGCCGGTGAATGTATTGGCGCCGGAGATTGCCCGGGAAGTGATTCGCGGTGGACGTTCGGTGTGTGACGAGGCGGGCATTCCGTTGGCCGGTGGGCACTCCATCGATGCGCCGGAGCCAATCTTCGGCCTGGCGGTGACCGGACTGGTAGAAAAACGCCACATGAAGCGCAACGACACCGCCACCGCCGGTTGCCTGCTTTACCTCACCAAACCCCTGGGCATCGGCATCCTCACCACCGCCGAGAAGAAGGGCAAGTTGCGCGCGGCCGACATCGGCCTGGCCCGCGACTGGATGTGCACCCTGAACAAACCCGGCAGCCGTTTCGGCAAGCTCGACGGCGTGACGGCGATGACCGACGTCACCGGCTTCGGTTTACTGGGGCACTTGGTTGAAATGGCCGATGGCAGCAACGTGACCGCGCGCATCGAATACAACCGCGTGCCGCGTCTGCCGGGTGTCGAGTATTACCTCGACCAGGGCTGCGTGCCGGGCGGCACCCTGCGTAATTTCGACAGTTACGCGAGCAAGGTCGGGCGCGTGCAGGAACTGCATAAACGGGTGCTGTGCGATCCGCAGACCAGCGGCGGCCTGCTGGTGGCGGTCACGCCCGAAGGCAACGAGCAATTCCTCAAAGTGGCCAGCGAATTGGGGCTGTCCCTTGAACCAATCGGTGAACTGGTCGAGCGACAGATCAACGCGGTCGAGGTGTTTTGATGTCAATCGACTTCACCGATTACCGCGACATCTTTCTCAACGACCGGCCGATGCTGGATGCCCGCGCGCCGGTCGAATTCCACAAGGGCGCATTCCCCGGTGTGGTCAATCTGCCGCTGATGAACGACCACGAGCGGCAGCGGATCGGCACTTGCTACAAGCAACACGGCCAGCAAGCGGCGATCACCCTGGGGCATCAACTGGTGTCCGGCGAGATCAAGGCCGAACGCATCCAGGCCTGGGCCGATTTTGCCCGGGCGCACCCTGAGGGCTATTTGTATTGTTTTCGCGGCGGCTTGCGTTCGCAGATCGTCCAGCAGTGGCTCAAGGACGAGGCCGGCATCGACTATCCGCGTGTCGGAGGCGGCTACAAGGCCATGCGCAGCTTCTTACTGGACACGGTCGATCAGGCCGTTGCCCAGTGTGATTTTGTATTGCTGGGCGGCATGACCGGCACCGGCAAGACCGAGGTGCTCACGCAGCTGCGCAACGGCCTGGACCTCGAAGGCCACGCCAATCACCGCGGTTCCAGCTTCGGCAAGCGCGCCACCGTCCAGCCGTCCAATATCGACTTTGAAAACCGCCTGGCGGTGGACGTGCTGAAGAAGCGGGCCCACGGCATCGAGCAGTTTGTGCTGGAAGACGAAAGCCGGGCGATCGGCAGCTGCGCGTTGCCATTGCCGCTGTTTCAGGGCATGCAGCAGTATCCGATGGTCTGGTTGGAAGACAGCCTGGAAGGACGGGTCGAACGGATCTTGCGTGATTACGTCGTGGACTTGTGTGCCGAGTTCATCTGCGTGCACGGCGATGAAGGTTTTGCGCTGTTTTCCGAGCGTCTGCTGGAAAGCTTGAACAACGTTCAGAAGCGCCTGGGCGGTGAACGGCACCGGCGGATGTTGATCCTGATGGAAGACGCGCTGGCGGAGCAGGCGAGCAGCGGGGCGGTGGATTTGCATCGGGGCTGGATCGAAGGGTTGCTGCGTGAGTATTACGATCCGATGTATGCGTTTCAGCGCGAGAAGAAGGGCGCGCGGATTGAGTTTGCCGGGGAGAAGGGCGCGGTTCTTGAGTACTTGCGTGAGCGTGCTACGCAGCGAGGATAATGTTGTTTTTGCCGGCCTCATCGCGGGCAAGCCCGCTCCCACAAGGTTTTAGTTCACCACAGATCCCTGTGGGAGCGGGCTTGCCCGCGATGAGGCCCAAACAGGCGCTATAGACTTTAATGCCGGGAAGGGGCCCGACAGCTTAAGTCGGACACGTCTCCCGCCCATTATCCAGCCCTTGCTTGTAGCTATGGCTCTGCAGGCTCGCCTTGCCGTTGTGCCAGGTCAGCGTGAGCACAAACAGCGAGTCGTAGTCGCTGGATTCCCAGTCTTCGGTGATCTTCTGTTTCTTGCCGACCGCATCTCCCGCGACCTTGTTGATCAGCTCGGGCAGGTAACCGTGGGACCAGGCGGTATAGATGACCGAGTTGTGGTACTTGTCGTGGAGTAATTCATCGGCCAGGTCGCTGGTGTCGTTGGCCGAAAAGTTGATGTTCACCGGCAAACCGAGCTTGATGGCGCTGGGGCTGATGGTCATCAGGGGGCGGATGTAGCTGTAGGAATTATCCTGCTCGCCTTCCTCGACGTTACGTGTCGGGTTGGCGGCAAAGACGTAGTTAGCCTTGCCGAATTTTTCCGGCAGCAAGGTGGCCAAATCGATGGCGCGGTTCAGGCCCTGGCAGTTGAGCTGGCCCAGGCCGCCTTCGGGTTTTTCCGCGTGACGCAGGAATACCAACGTCTGCGTGCCGTCTGCCGGTTGGGCGCGGCTCTCTCTGGACTCCAGCGACAAGAACAACGCGCTCACCGCCAGCAGGGAGGGCAGGACGATATACGCGCGTTGCTTGAAGCGACTAACGAATTTCAAAAGGTTCATCATTTAATAAGTGATCTTCAGCGCGTTCGGTTAAGGCTGACAAACCTTTACACCACGAGCTCCCAGCATCGGGTGTTTTCCATGTCGTTGGGCCGGTCCGTTTCCGAAAGGGCAGTTCTCAGAGTCCTCTGAGCCCATTTGGTTCGATTCCGGCGACTGCACCGCAATGTACCGGTAACCTTACATGGGCTGGAGTAGAGGTTATCGACAGGATGTTGCGGATTTATGGACACGGTACACGTAGAGGCGCTGCAGAAAGACTGTAATGTTTTGATCTTGATCATCAGCAGGATTGATACCAAAAAAACCGGCGCCTCCATTATGATCAGCGCTTACGTTTTCCCTGTGGATGCTTCCCATGACCGATCTGTCCGCGTTCCCGATTACCCAAAAATGGCCAGCCCACTACCCTGACTGGATCCAGCTGTACTCCTTGCCGACCCCCAACGGCGTCAAGGTGTCGATCATGCTCGAAGAGATCGGTCTGCCTTACGAACCCCATCGCGTGGGCTTCGACACCAACGATCAGATGTCTCCCGAGTTTCTGTCGCTGAACCCCAATAACAAGATCCCGGCGATCCTCGACCCCCACGGTCCAGAGGACAAACCCCTGCCGTTGTTCGAATCCGGGGCGATCCTGATTTACCTTGCCGACAAGAGTGGCCAGTTGCTGGCGCAGGAATCGGCGGCGCGTTACGAGACGATCCAGTGGCTGATGTTCCAGATGGGTGGCATCGGGCCGATGTTTGGCCAGCTCGGGTTCTTCAACAAGTTCGCCGGCAAGGACTACGAGGACAAACGTCCGCGTGACCGCTACGTCGACGAAAGCAAACGCCTGCTGCAAGTGCTGAATGGCCGTCTGCAAGGGCGCGACTGGATCATGGGCGAACGCTACACGATCGCCGACATTGCAACCTTTCCGTGGGTGCGTAACCTGATCGGCTTCTATGAGGCAGGCGATCTGGTGGGCATCAAGGATTTCCCCAATGTCACACGCGTGCTGGAACGCTTCCTGGCGCGGCCGGCGGTGATACGCGGGCTGGAAATTCCCAAGTAAATCTCTTCGACTCTCTCAAGACCAAGGCAGGCAATGAGCTCATTCGATTTCAAGCAAGTGGATGTCTTTAGCCGGGTTGCGCTCAAGGGCAATCCGTTGGCGGTGGTGTTCGGCGCAGACAGGCTCAGCGATGAACGCATGGCGGCGTTCGCGACCTGGACCAACCTCAGCGAAACCACGTTCATCCTCGAACCGCGCGACCCTCGCGCTGACTATCGAGTACGGATCTTCACCACCCTCAACGAGTTGCCGTTCGCCGGTCACCCGACCTTGGGCACCTGCCACGCGTGGCTTGAGGCCGGTGGCGTGCCCAAGGGCGAGGAAATCATTCAGGAGTGCGGCGTCGGTCTGGTGCGGGTGCGCAAGCAAGGCGCGGAGCTGGCCTTTCTCGCGCCGCCACTGATCAAGACAGGGCCGGTGGACGCTGACGTCGTCGAACGCGTGCGCCGTGGGCTGCGACTGGAACCGGGGGCGATTGTCCGGGCCCAGTGGGTCGATAACGGTGCCGGCTGGTTGGCAGTGATGGTCGAGGACCGCCGTCAGGTGCTGGATTTGCAACCGGATCATTCACAAATGCTGGGCCTGGCCGTCGGCGTGATCGCGCCATGGCACCCCGAGCGCGATGGCGATGACGCGCAGTTTGAAGTGCGTGCGTTCATCTCCGGCGACGGCATGCCGGAAGACCCGGCCACTGGCAGTTTGAACGCCGGAATTGCGCAGTGGTTGCTTGCCGAGGGGCTGGCGCCGGCGACCTACGTGGTCAGCCAGGGCCTGACCATGGGCCGCGCCGGGCGCATTCAGGTGGAGCAGGTGGAGGATGCGATCTGGATTGGCGGTTCAGTGGTCACCTGCATAAGTGGCACCCTGACGCTTTAACCCTTAACCCTGTGGGAGCGGGCAAGCCCGCTCCCACAGGGTTTTATCCTGGATGCGCGATTATTGCCGGACCGGTAAGGGTTTGTTATGCACCTGAGGTTTGTGCCCCGCGCCTCGCAGGGCATAAGCTTCGCCCCCTACGACTTTCGTCTCGACCTCCGTTTTTCAGGAACCCCCTCATGTCCAGTCAGTTCCCCGAAGCACGTCCACGCCGTCTGCGCCGCAATGCGAGCCTGCGCAGCCTGTTCCAGGAAACCGAGTTCAGCCTGAACGACCTGGTGTTGCCGATTTTCGTCGAGGAAGAAATCGATGACTTCGTGCCGATCAAAAGCATGCCCGGCGTGGTGCGCATCCCGGAGTCGAAACTGGCCGGTGAGATCGAACGTTATGCCCGCGCCGGGATCAAGTCGGTGATGACGTTCGGCGTGTCCCATCACCTGGACAGCAGCGGCAGCGACACTTGGAGTGACAACGGTCTGGTGTCGCGCATGTCGCGCATTGCCAAGGATGCGGTGCCGGAGATGATCGTGATGTCCGACACCTGTTTCTGCGAATACACCGACCACGGCCATTGTGGCGTGATGCACAACCATGAAGTCGACAACGACCAGACCCTGATCAACCTTGGCAAACAAGCCGTAGCGGCGGCCCGTGCCGGTGCGGATGTGATTGCCCCGTCAGCGGCCATGGACGGGCAGGTCCAGGCCATTCGCCGGGCCCTCGACGAAGCTGGTTTCACCCAGACCGCGATCATGGCCTATTCGACCAAATTCGCCTCCGCGCTCTACGGCCCGTTCCGCGAAGCCGGCGGCAGCGCGCTCAAGGGCGACCGCAAAAGCTACCAGGTGAACCCGATGAACCGCCGCGAAGCGGTGCGCGAGTCCCTGATGGACGAGCAGGAAGGCGCCGATGCGCTGATGGTCAAACCGGCCGGTGCGTACCTGGACATCATCCGCGACATCCGCGAAGCCTCGCGTCTGCCGTTGTCGGCGTATCAGGTCAGCGGCGAGTACGCGATGATCAAATTCGCCGCGCAGGCCGGGGCCATTGATGAGGACCGTGTGGTGCGTGAAAGCCTTGGCGCGATCAAGCGGGCGGGGGCGGATCTGATCTTTACCTACTTCGCGATGGACCTGGCTCTGGCCGGGATCTGACGGCTAGCACTCATCCCTGTGGGAGCGGGCTTGCCCGCGATAGCGGTGTATCAGTCACTGCATGTGTCGACTGACATGACGCCATCGCGGGCAAGCCCGCTCCCACAGGGATTTTGGGTGTCTTCAGCGGCTGCCGAAAAACGGCCGGATCTTGTGCTCCTTGAAGTACCGCTCAATCACCTTCGGATCGGCCGAGTTGTCGGCAATCGCCACATACGTATCCGGCCGCAACAGATAAAACCCGTTACGCCCCAAACCCGCCGCTTCAAACGCCGGCCGCCAGTCGAACACGTGCAACGGCAGGTGATGCTCGTGGCACCAGGCGATCATTTCGTCACTGGTGTCGCCATACACATGCACCTGCCAGGTCAGACACTTCAGCGATTCGAAATTGTCCCCCTCACCGTCGTGAGCCCAGGGCAGGCGGTCGCCGCCATGAACGTGGCCGGCGACACCCGTGCTCAACGCTGTTCCACGATAGTTGAGGGTGATCTGCGACACCGTGCGAAACAGAAACTCCCGGGACGTTTCGAATGAGGCCATTTTGGGGATCAGGAACGGCGCCAGACGGGTGCGCAGCAAATCGGCCATGCGCCCTTCGGCGGTGACAAACGTGAAGACCCGGTCGGTGGTGGCCACCAGTTTGCGGGCAAAGGCGATGCGTTCGTTTTCGTAGGTGTCCAGCAACGTGGCCGTGGCGCCGCCGCTCAAGACGGCCGCCAGTTTCCAGGCCAGGTTGATGGCATCGCCGATCCCGGTGTTCATGCCCTGGCCGCCCGCCGGGCTGTGGACGTGGGCCGCGTCGCCCAGTAAAAATGCGCGACCGCTGCGAAAGTGATCCGCCACCCGATGATGCACACGATACGTCGAGAACCAGTTCACCTGATCAATCTGCACCTTCAGATGTTCGATGGCCTGGCTACTGACATCGGCAAACCCGAGGGTTTCAAGACGGTCGGCGCGTTCGTCGCGCACGGTGCCGATCAAGCGGGCGCGGCCTTTACCGGCTAACGGAAACACTGCGAGAAAGTCCGCTTCATCCAGGTCCAGGTGCAGTTCACCGTTGAACGTCGGGCCCTGGGCCTGCACATCGGCGACATAGAAAATCTGCTGGTAGGTGCCGCCGGGGAAACCGGTGTCGAGGGTCTTGCGCACGATTGACCGGGCGCCGTCGCAACCCGCCAGGTAGCACGCCTGACAGCTTTCCTGCTGGCCGTCGGGCAAGCGCAGCCTTGCGCTGATGCCATCGCCGGTTTCCTCAAAACCCTCCAGTTCGGTGCTGCGTTCGACCTTGATTCCGAACCCTTCGAGGCGTTCAATCAGCAGCTGTTCGTGTTCATCCTGAGGGAACATCTCGAGAAACGCATAAGGCGTCAGCCCCTCGCCGATGCCGGTCAATGGCAAGCGCGCAACGGGCTCGCCTTTCACCCAGAAATTCGCCGCGTCCACCCGGTGGCCTTTTTGTACCACTGCATTGCTGAGGTCGAGCTGACGGTAAAGCTCCAGCGTCCGCGCCTGGACTGCCAGCGCCCGGGACGTGGTGCCGGGGGCCGACGTCTTGTCGATAATCCGTACCCGAATTCCCTGTTTGCTCAACCACAGCGCCAGTACCAGCCCGGTCGGGCCGGCGCCGACGATCAGCACGTCGCTACGGTTCATGAGCCTGTCCTCCTCGGTGTGTGGCTCAAGTATGGTCCAGCCCGTGGATATGATAAGGCTGGCCGCCCAACGGAAAAGGCCCCGCAACCGCGAAGTGGCGGGGGATGCAAGGCAAGGGGAACGGGGCGTTGCGGCAGGAGTCATAGCCTGCGCCATGCCATTGATCGTATGGTTAACCCGGTCCAGCGGATTTGATGGAGCACCATGCAAGCCAATCGATTGATCATGAGCATCGCGGCATTGCTGGTGTTGGCCGGTTGCGGCACCCAGCGCACTCAGGAGTTGCCGGCCCGCAAACCCGCCGAGGTCAAGGCTGAGATCGTGCGCCTGCTGCCGGCGAAAACCGTTGACCGCCAAGGCTGGGCCACGGACATCTACGCCGCCTTTGCCGCGCAGAACATCTATCCCTCCACGCAAAACCTGTGTTCGGTACTCGCGGTCACCGAGCAAGAGTCGACCTTCCAGGTCGACCCACCCGTGCCGGGCCTGGGCAAGATCGCCCGCGAAGAGATCGACCGTCGTGCCGCTAAAGTCCATATCCCCAGCCTGCTGGTCAGCGGTGCACTGCAGGTCAGTTCATCCAACGGTAAAAGCTACAGTGACCGGCTGAATGCGGCGCGCAGCGAAAAAGAACTCAGCGCGATTTTCGATGACTTCATCGGCATTGTGCCCATGGGGCGGACCTTGTTTGGAGGGCTCAACCCGGTGCACACCGGTGGGCCGATGCAGGTCAGCATCGACTTCGCCGAGCAACAGGCACGGGATTATCCGTATCCGGTGGAGGGCTCGATCCGTCGTGAAGTGTTCAGCCGTCGCGGCGGCATGTACTTCGGCATTGCCCACTTGCTTGGGTACCCGGTGAGCTACAAGCAACCGCTGTATCGCTTCGCCGATTTCAATGCCGGTTGGTACGCCAGCCGCAATGCGGCGTTTCAGAACGCGGTGAGTCGAGCATCAGGCATCCCTTTGGCGCTGGATGGCGATCTGGTGCGCTACGACGCGATCATGCCGGGCACCACGGAACTGGCGGTGCGCAGCCTTGGCAAGCAATTGGGCATGCGCAACACGACCATTCGCGATCAATTGGAGGAGGGCAAAAACTTTCAGTTCGAGGACACCCAACTCTATGCGCGGGTGTTCGACCTGGCAGAGAAGGCGGAAGGTCGACCGTTGCCTCGTGCAGTGTTGCCGGGCATCGTGCTGCAAAGCCCGAAAATCACCCGCAAACTCACGACAGCATGGTTCGCCAAGCGGGTTGATGAGCGTTATCAGCGATGCATGACGCGGGCGGGCAAGTGACCGGCTGCAAAATACAGGCGTAAAAAAACCCGGCTGATGAGGCCGGGTTTTTCATTGAGTACCGCGGTAAAACCATTCATTTATGCAGCGCGGCTTTCGATCAGACGGTCGGAACCACCTTCAGCGACGCGGTTTTCGATCAAACGATCCGAACCACCTTCAGCAACGCGTTTCTCGATCAGACGATCCGAACCACCTTCAGCAACGCGATTCTCGATCAAACGATCCGAACCACCTTCGGCAACGCGTTTCTCGATCAGACGATCCGAGCCACCTTCGGCAACGCGTTTCTCGATCAAACGATCCGAACC
>NZ_LT607566.1:841-42808 GCF_900095275.1 Pseudomonas sp. UMAB-40 | reverse complement strand
CTGAGAAGGATTTGGCGTTTCATGATGGTGTGCTCCGGGGGGTAGTTGTTTGGTATGGAGGCGATGTTACGCCGCGGATTTTTTATGAGAACTTCATTGATGTGATGTTGAACATCGACGGCATTGATAGGTGACACGAAACCCCTCATGCGGGCGTGATGGTTCAGTCGTCGGATGGCGGCGGCGGGGTGGATCGGCGCTTCTACACTGGTTAGCTGGCGCGTGCCTTTGCCTTCGAGGAGTCGATCATGAATGCCAGTTCCTGTGTTCCCGAGCACACCGGCCTGCTGCTGGTGGATCCTTATAACGACTTCCTCAGCGAAGGCGGCAAACTGCATGGCCGCGCTCAACCGGTGGCTGACAGCGTCGGCACGCTGGCCAATCTGAAAACCGTGGTGGCGGCTGTTCGCAAGGCTGGCATCCAGATTTTCTATGTTCCGCATCACCGCGCCGAACCCGACGAACTGGCGCGCTGGAAACACCCCAGCCCCTATCAGCAAGGTGCCAGCCGTGCGCAGGTATTTGCCGCTGGAACCTGGGGCGGGGAATGGCACCCGGACTTCCAGCCACAGGCCGGTGACGTGATCGTCAAGGAGCACTGGGGTGGCAGTGGTTTTGCCAACACCGATCTGGACTACCTGCTTAAACAGCACGGGATCAACAAGGTCGTGGTGGTGGGGATGCTCGCCAATACGTGCATCGAAAGCACTGCAAGATTCGCCGCCGAACTGGGCTATCACGTCACGCTGGTGCGCGACGCCACGGCCGCTTTCAGTGCCGAGGCCATGCACGCGGCGCATGAGATTAACGGGCCGACGTATGCCCACTCGATTGTCACGACGGCGGAGTTGATCGCGGCGCTCGGTTGATCGCGCTCAGATGACTTTCACTGCGCGACCGATGAATTGAATCGGCCCGGTCGGCTTGCCGATCGGTGAGCCCTGCGGATTTTCCAGGGTCAGCTCGAACAGCTGATTGGGTTGCAGTGGCGGCAATTTGTCGAGTGGGATCGACAGAGTCTGTCCCGGTTTGACCAACCCCAGAGACACCGGTCCTTGCCAGCCGTCGGCCTTGGTCCAGAACTCGAGCGCCTTGTCGGCCGGGACCTCAATGACACCCAGCGGAATCAGCTGGATTTCCCTCGGGTTGCTGGCCTGGATCACCCAACCAGGTGCCTTGTCCTGAGGGCCGACCAACACCACCAGGTAGGTAGGCTTGACGGTGGTTTGCGTCAGCATCAATGCGCCAAGCAGCAACGTGGCCGCCAGCCCCGCACCGGCGAGCCCGCGCCAGAGCGGTAACAGATTCCACCAGGATAAAGACTGAGCCGCGATCGGCGAAGGTGGCCGAGTCACGTTGTTCACGCTGCGCTCGATACGCTGCCAAAGGTGTGGTGACGGCGTGTGAGGTCCGGCCAGATCGGCCAGGCCGAGCAGGCGACGCTCCCAGGCGTCCACGGCGGACCGTAACTCAGGTTCGTCGCGCAGGCGCTGCTGGACCTGGGTGCGAAGCTCTGCCGACAGCGTGCCCAGCACATATTCGCTGGCCAGTTCGTCGCGTTCTTCCGGGGTTTCATTCGTTGGTTTGCTGATCATCCCATGCACTCCCGCAGTGCCGTCAGGCTCCGCTTGATCCAGGCTTTGACGGTGCCCAGCGGGGTGCCGAGTTTGTGTGAGATTTCAGCGTGAGAATATCCGTCGACGTAGGCATGCAGGATACAGGCGCGCCTTGCGGGCTCCAGTTGTTCCAGGCATTGATGAATGCGCCCGGAATGAGCCTGAGCATCGAATGTTGCCGTGTCGGCCACCTCATCGAAATCGCCTTGAATTTCGCGGCTGTTGTCACGGATGAAGTTCAGTGCCAGATGCCGCGTCAAACTGAACATCCAGCCCCGCGCTGACCCTCGCGCCGGGTCGAACTGCGCGGCGCCCTTCCAAATCTTGATGAAGGCGTCGTGGACGATGTCTTCCGCCAGCGCAGTGTCACGCACCAGGCGTTTGGCAACGCCCAGCAGGCGCGGACTCTCCTGCACATACAAATCACGCAGGGCCTGACGTTCACCGCGGGCGCAGGTGGCGATGTGGGCTTCGTAATCGAAAAGAGTTTCGGGTAAGGACACTGATCTCAGCCGTCAATAATGGGCAGCAGCCCCGGGCCATTGGACCGGGGCCAGTGCTGAGCAGCGTAGACCAAATTCCTGCAGGCCTGGTTTCAGTTGGCTGCCCAGAAAATGTAATCCGCCTGGTACTTCACCACTTCTTGCTTGCCCTTATTGGCCGTCGAACATTCAGTGCTCGGGGCCACGCCACCTTTTAGGGCGACGCGCTGGATGTAGCTGACGCCCGTCATCGCGCCTTTGCCTTCGGCCGGGTTGGCCTTGACCAATTGATAGGGCAGGTTGCCCGGACTCGAAGGTGCGACCGCCAGCTGGGTGCCGGTGACTTTCGAGCCATCCTTCGCTTGCCAGGTGGCAGGTGGCCCGAAGTAGGTGCCGACCTGTTTGCCGTTGTGATCATTGAGTACCGCTTTGGGCCCGACAAAGAACCATTCGGTCTGGCCGGCGGCATTGACCTTGTCACGGCATTCGTAAGTGATCTCGCCGACACCGGTGGTTTCCAGGGCGACCTTGTGCCCGTCCGGGACCTTGATGCTGTCGGGCAGACCTGACTGGGCGTAGGCCATGGGGCCTGCGACGAACAAACCGGCAAGGCAAATCAGCTGTTTGGCGTTCATGAATAGTGCTCCGTAAATGAGTAATCTGCTCGGCAGCCTCAGGGGCTGCTATTGGTACTACCCATCGGAAAGCGATTTGGATGCAGTGGCATAAAAAGAAATTTTCCAGCATGGTCAGTATCAGATGCTACAAAGAGACACTCTTGAAAGGGGGGTGCTTATGTACCAGCTCTACGGACACCAGAACTCCGGCGCCGCCGCGATAGAGGCCGCCCTTGAACTCTGCGAAATCCCTTATCGCTTCATCGACGTCGAGTCGTCTGCGGAGGCTGCCAAAGCCCTGGAGAAACTCAACCCGCTCAAGCAGATTCCCACCTTGCAATTGCCCGACGGCAGCATCCTCACCGAAAGCGCGGCGATCCTGATTCATCTGGGGCTCGCGTTTCCCGAGTCGAACCTGCTGTCGAACACGCCCGCCGAGCGTGATCAGGCGATCCGGGGCCTGGTGTACATCGTCAGCAATTGCTACGCGGCCATCGGCATCATCGATTACCCCGAGCGCTGGCTGATCGAGGCAAATCAATCAACCATGGAAAATCTCATGGCCGGCGCCCGTCGACGGTTGCACTGGAGTTGGGAGGTGTTTGCCGATCAGTTCTCGGGCGAGTTGTATCTGGATGATGAGACGCCAGGTGCGCTGGATGTGCTGGCGGCGGTGGTGACGCGATGGGCGGGCAGTCGCGAGCATCTGCGCAATGCCCGGCCCGGTTTTTATGCCTGGCTGATACGGATCGACCGCCACCCGACCCTGGCACCGGTCTTCGCCCGGCATTGGCCAACCTGAAAACACCACACATCAAATGTGGGAGCGGGCTTGCTCGCGAAAGCGGTGTGTCAGTCAATACAGTGTCGACTGACACACCGCTTTCGCGAGCAAGCCCGCTCCCACAGGGGATATGTGGTGTGTTGGAATCACTCGCCGCGAATGTACTGCTCCAACTGACGAATCAATTCAGCCTGTTCGGCGATGGCTTCCTTGACCAGGTCGCCGATCGACAGCAAGCCGATCAACTTGCCGTTTTCCACCACAGGCAGGTGGCGCAGGCGTCTGTCGGACATGATGCCCAGGCAGGTATCGACGGTTTGATGGGTGTCCACAGTAATCACCGGCGACACCATGATGTCGCGAACCGGCGTGCCCACCGAAGAACGGCCATGCAGCACCAGTTTGCGCGCATAGTCCCGCTCGCTGATGATGCCCAGCACTTCGTCATTCTCCACCACCAGCAAGGCGCCGACGTTCTTTTCGGCCATCTTCATCAGGGCTTCGAGCACCATGTGATCGGGTTTGATCTGGTGGACTTCCTGATTTTTCTGATCTTTCAACTTGAGCAGTTGGGCGACGGTTTTCATGATGGCTTCTCAGGTGTTGTCGTTGTTATTGAAGAATCGTAGACCCAGACGCCGAGGGCAAGGCGGAAAGCGGCAGATAACGCGCAAAAAACGTCATTCGGCGGATTTTCTTCAGTTAACCGGAAGTTTTACGCTGATCCATGGGCTGAACTCAATCCCCTGTGGGAGTGAGCCTGCTCGCGATAGCACAGGGTCAGCCAATACAAGTGGCGACTGATGCACCGCCATCGCGAGCAGGCTCGCTCCCACAGGGGTTGCATTCAGCTCAGAGAGGGCTATCCCCCGCGATGACGCGTAGAATTGTCGCCTGAATCAAATCTTGAGGTTGCAGTGGTGGATTTACAGCAGGGCTTCGTCCTGACCCGGCATTGGCGCGACACCCCGGCCGGTACGCAAGTCGAGTTCTGGCTGGCGACCGATACCGGTCCCCAACGTATCCGTCTGCCTCATCAACCGTCGGTGGCATTTATCCCGGCGGCCCGGCGCGAGCAGGCCGAGGCTGTTTTGCGCGGCGAAAAAAATGTCGAGCTCAAGCCATTGGCCCTTCAGGATTTTGAACACCGCCCGGTGCTCGGCCTGTATTGCCAGCAGCACGGTCAGTTGATGCGCCTGGAAACCGCGCTGCGCAAAGCCGGCGTCGAGATGTTCGAAGCCGACGTGCGCCCGCCGGAACGCTACATGATGGAGCGGTTCATTACCGCGCCTGTTCTGTTTGGTGGCACGCCTGGCGACGAAGGCCTGCTGCTCGACGCGCAGATGAAACCCGCTCCCGATTACCGGCCCAACCTCAGACTGGTGTCCCTGGACATCGAAACCACCGCTCAGGGCGAGTTATATTCCATTGCCTTGGAAGGCTGCGGCGAGCGCCAGGTCTACATGCTTGGCCCACCCAATGGGGACGACAGCGCGGTGGATTTCCAGCTCGACTACTGCGACTCGCGAACCGTGCTGCTGAAAAAGCTCAACGAATGGTTCGCCCGCCATGACCCCGACGCGATCATCGGCTGGAACGTCGTGCAGTTCGACCTGCGCGTGCTGCACCAACACGCCCGTCAGCTCGGCGTGCCGCTGAAACTGGGGCGTGGCGGTGAAGAAATGCAGTGGCGTGAACACGGCAGTCGCAACCATTACTTCGCCTCGGCCGCCGGCCGGTTGATCATCGACGGCATCGAATCCCTGCGCTCGGCGACCTGGAGTTTCCCCTCGTTCAGCCTGGAAAACGTCGCGCAAACCCTGCTCGGCGAGGGCAAGGCGATCAGCACGCCGTACCAGCGCATGGACGAAATCAACCGCATGTTCGCCGAGGACAAGCCGGCGCTCGCCAAGTACAACCTCAAGGACTGCGAGTTGGTGACGCGGATTTTCGCCAAGACCGAGCTGCTGACCTTCCTGCTGGAACGGGCCAGCGTCACCGGTTTGCCGGCGGACCGCAGCGGTGGTTCGGTGGCGGCGTTCACCCACCTTTACATGCCGCTGATGCACCGCCAGGGTTTCGTCGCGCCGAATCTGGGGAACAAGCCCGCGCAGGCCAGCCCCGGCGGTTTTGTCATGGACTCGCAACCTGGGTTGTACGAGTCGGTGTTGGTGCTTGATTACAAAAGCCTCTATCCGTCGATTATCCGCACCTTCCTGATCGACCCGGTGGGGTTGATCGAAGGCTTGCAGCATCCCGATGACAGCGAGTCCGTGCCGGGTTTTCGCGGTGCGCGCTTTTCCAGGACCCGGCATTGCCTGCCAGCGATTGTCGCGCGGGTAGCCGAAGGTCGCGAGACCGCCAAGCGCGAGCACAACGCGCCGCTGTCGCAAGCGCTGAAGATCATCATGAACGCCTTCTATGGTGTGCTCGGTTCCAGCGGCTGCCGCTTCTTCGATACACGCCTGGCGTCGTCCATCACCTTGCGCGGCCATGAGATCATGCTGCGCACCCGGCAGTTGATCGAAGCCCAAGGGCACACGGTGATTTACGGCGACACCGACTCGACCTTCGTCTGGCTGCGTCGTGCCCACGGCCAGGAAGAGGCCGCGCAGATTGGCCGCGCGCTGGTGGACCACGTCAACCAATGGTGGCGCGAGCATGTGCAACAGGAATACGGGCTGGAAAGCGCCCTGGAATTGCAGTTCGAGACCCACTACAAACGCTTTCTGATGCCGACCATTCGCGGCGCCGAAGAGGGCAGCAAGAAGCGTTACGCCGGGCTGGTCACCCGCGCCGATGGCACTGACGAAATGGTCTACAAGGGCCTGGAAACTGTGCGCACCGACTGGTCGCCGCTGGCCCGGCAATTCCAGCAGGAGCTGTACTCACGGATTTTCCATCGCCAGCCCTATCAGGATTACGTGCGCGACTACGTGCGTAAAACCCTGGCCGGCGAGTTCGACGACCGCCTGATCTACCGCAAGCGCCTGCGCCGTACCCTGGATGACTATGAACGCAACGTGCCGCCCCACGTCCGTGCGGCGCGGATCGCCGATGACTACAACGATCAGCAGGGCCGCCCCCGGCAATACCAGAACGGCGGCTGGATCAGCTACGTGATCAGTGTCGCCGGGCCCGAACCGCTGGAGATTCGCAGCGCGCCCATCGACTACGATCATTACGTCACCCGGCAATTGCAACCGGTGGCGGATGCGATTCTGCCCTTCGTGGACGACGACTTCTCAACCTTGATTGGTGGGCAACTGGGCTTGTTTTGAGTCCAGCAGCTGCAGCGTCCAGTCATCCCGTATGCCGTGGAAGTATTGATCCAGTGCCTTGTGGAAGACACTGCCCTGGGGCGCAATCTGGGCGAACAGTGTCATGGACGAGTGAAACTTGAGGTCATCGGGATGGCCGAATATGCCGGCAATTGAGCTTTTTTTGATGCTCAGCACCAGTTCTGTGCAGCTACGCAGTCGTGAACCCAGCAGCGGATGATTCAGGTAAGCCACGGCTTCCTCGACGGAGCGAATGGCAAAGTGCCGGGACATCTCGCTACCGCCTAACCCGGCGAACTGCGGAAAGACGAACCACATCCAGTGACTGCGTTTGTGGCCCGCACGCAGTTCTTCTTGAACCCGATTGAACACCGGGTCTTGAGCCTGGATAAAGCGTGGCAAATTAAAGTCGTCGAGCTGATCAGTGCTTCTCATGCAGAAGCCCTCTGACAGAACCGCGATGGCTTAGACCATGGCCAACCGGTGCTTGCGTTGTGGCGCGTGAAACGCGTGGTCCAGCGCCTTCAGGTCCTCGTCTCCGAGCCGCAATTGCGCGGCCTGCGCATTCAGTTGCACATGTTCAGGTCTGACCGCTTTGGGAATGGCGATCACGCCTGTCTGTCGCAGAATCCATGCCAGTGCTACCTGTGCCGGCGTCACCGAGTGACGGGTGGCAATCTGCTTGAGTGCCGGGTGGGCCAGCATCGTTCCTCCCTGACCGATGGGACAGTATGCCATCAACGGCTGCTGATGCCGTTGGCACCAGGGCAGCAGATCAAATTCGATGCCGCGCTCTTCCAGGTTGTAAAGCACCTGGTTGGTGGCGCAGTCCGCAGAGTTCAACTCCTGCAGATCGTCGACGTCGAAATTGGACACGCCCCAACGCCCGATCTTGCCGTCTTCACGCAGGCGTTCAAAGGCTGCGACGGTTTCCTCGAGCGGATACTGGCCGCGCCAATGCAGCAGGTATAAATCGATGTAATCGGTGTTCAAGCGTCGCAGGCTGCGTTCGCAGGCCTGGGGGATGCCTTTGCGGCTGGCGTTGTGCGGGTAGACCTTGCTGACCAGAAAGACCTTGTCGCGCAGGCCTGTAATGGCTTCACCCACCACTTCCTCCGCGCCGCCTTCGGCGTACATCTCGGCGGTGTCGATCAGGGTCATGCCCAACTCGATGCCCAGGCGCAGCGCGGCGACTTCCTTGTTGTGTTGCGAGGGATCTTCGCCCATGCGCCAGGTGCCTTGGCCGATGACCGGTACGTTGACGCCGGCCAGTTCGAGGGTCCGCATGAAAACCTCCTTTTTCGAATCGATAAATACTCTCCGGTTGGCAGCAGAATACCTCGGTGGTTCCGTAGACGTGTAGCAGCTGCTCGGCAGCTGCCACATGATTGTGGATGTTGGAGGTTTAGTGGGCCGAGAACTTCAGCGCAGTGCTCTGGGTATAGACCTTGCCTGGGTCAAGCCGGGTGGACGGGAAGTTCGGCTGGTTCGGCGAGTCCGGGTAGTGCTGGGTCTCCAGGGTAAACGCGCCCCAATGCGGATAAACCTTGCCGCCCTTGCCCTTGACCGTGCCGTCGAGGAAGTTGCTGGTGTAGAACTGCACGCCGGGTTCAGTGGTGTAGAGCTGCAAGCGGCGCCCGGAGACTGGGTCGCTGACATCGGCGGCCAGCTTGCCCACATCGCCCTTGGCATCCAAGGCCCAGTTGAAATCGAATCCACCCTGCTTCGGCTCGGCGAATTTCAGTTGCGGGTGATCGGCCTTGATGTTTTTGCCGATGGCGGTGGGCTGTGTGAAGTCCATCGGCGTACCGGCGACCGGGGCCAGTTCGCCGGTCGGAATCAGCTTGGCGGTGACCGGCGTGTAGTGGGTCGAATGCAGGGTGACGAGCTGATTCAGTACATCCCCGTTGCCCGCGCCGGCGAGGTTGAAATAGCTGTGGTTGGTCAGGTTCAGCACGGTGGGTTTGTCAGTGCTGGCCTTGTAGTCGATGCGCAACTCATTGTTTTCGGTGAGGCTGTAAGTGACTTCGGTTTTAAGGTTGCCGGGGAAGCCCATTTCACCGTCCGCCGACAGATAGGTCAGGGTCACGCCCACCGAATCCTTGCCTTTGCTTGGCTGGGCTTTCCACACGTGCTTGTCAAACCCCAGCGGGCCGCCGTGCAGCGAGTTGGAACCGTCGTTGAGCGGCACCTGATAGCGTTTGCCGTCCAGTTCGAACGCGCCGTTGGCCAGGCGATTGCCGAAACGCCCGATGGTCGCACCAAAGTACGCTGTGCCGCTCTGATAGCCCTGAACGTCATCAAAACCCAGCACCACGTCGTCGAGCTTGCCGTTTTTGTCCGGCACCTTCAGCGACTGCAAAATGCCGCCGTAGGTAATGATCGTGGCTTGCAGGCCATGGCTGTTGCTCAAGACGTATTGCTCGACGGGGGTGCCGTCGTTGGTCTTGCCGAAGGCTTTGTGTTCGCTGGACAGGCCAGCCGCTTGAGTGGGGAGTGTGGCGATCATCAGGGACAGTCCGAGGCCGGAGAGCAGGTGTCGGGAGTGCAGCATGGTTGACCTTCCTTTTTTGTTGTTTTTGGCATGTAGTCATACTAATAATCGATTTTGATCATCGATTAAGGCAGGATTTATAGCTGATATGCGGAGTGTTGCAACTATAAAGTATGACTAATGTCTCGGTGTTCGTTCTAGGGGGCAGCGTTTACGGACCATCGGCACTGCACTTTTTCAGCTTTGGCGGCTCTATCCTTGGCCAGCCTGCGGCGATCCCCACCGTCGGCCAATGCCCAAGTTCAAGCACCCATGGCTCGAGTTTTACCCTTCTTTGCTTCACCTCTACGTCGCCGATGCCTGCTGCTGGCCAGCCTGTCGATGCTCTTCGCCAGCGGTTGCAGCCAGCAACAGGGCAGCGACATCGTCAGCCAGTTCCGCGAAGGCACGCCCCAGGAATTCCTCCAGACCAGCGTCGACCGTATGGCGACCCTGACGATGCGCGACAACCTTGACAGCCTCTACTTGCTGATGAGCAAGCTCTACCTGCGTAACCCGGACGAGTTGAAAAAATCCGGCTTCCTCGACGCCCGCACCGCCGGTAAACAAGTGCGCCTGGCCATCGAACAACAACAGCCGCTGCCGACTCTCGGTGGCAAGAAAGACCTCGCGGCGTTGAGCTACGCCATGAGCCCGGAGTTTCTCGGCGACCGGGTCGGCGCTTTCATTTACGCCATTGGCAGCATGCTGGTCACCGCCCACGGCAATCGTCTCGAGTTCTACATGACCGATGCGATCAACCCGACCTTCGTCAGCAACGCCGCACGCAACATCGAGAAAGCCACCTGGATCTTGAGTCAGCGGCAAAGTAAAAGCGGTGAGCCCTTGCTGTTCTCCAACGAAATTTCGGAGGAGGGCAGCAACCTGAGTTTTGCCGTGGAGTTCGGAAAGATCGTTGCGCGGCTGGACCTGCTGACGCAGATGCTGGACGAGCGTTATCGGCGGATCGGCCTGAACTACGCGCAGAGCTTGCTGTTTTTGAATTTTTTGCCGGTGCAGTAGATCCCGCTTCAATTTGGCCCAGCCTTCACTGACTCAGCAAATCCCCTGTGGGAGCGAGCTTGCTCGCGATTGCGGGTTATCAGCCACTACAAGTGTTGAATGTCAGACAGCTATCGCGAGCAAGCTCGCTCCCTCAGGGATTGTGTCTACAGGAAGATAGGTGTGTTGTGGAATAACGATAGTCCGCATCGATATAAGTGGTTATAAGAAAAATCGCTATGCTGCGGGCCAGTTTTTTCATGTGTTTTTTGCGGGCGTGTTAATGGATTTCGTTAACTTCGGGTTGGTGGTTGCAGGGTTGGTCGTGGGCTTTATCGTCGGTATGACCGGTGTGGGCGGTGGTTCGTTGATGACCCCGATTCTGCTCTGGTTCGGTATCAACCCGGCCACGGCGGTGGGCACCGACTTGCTGTACGCGGCCATTACCAAATCCAGTGGTGTGCTGGTTCATCGCAAGAACAACAACATCGACTGGGCGATCACCGGTTGGCTGACCCTCGGCAGTGTGCCGGCGGTGGCACTGACGCTGTGGTTCCTGAGCAGTTTGCAGACCTCGCCCGACGCGATGAACGCCGTCATCAAACAGGCGCTGGGCTTCGTATTGTTTGCCACGGCACTGGCGATTTTCTTCAAGAAGCGCCTGCTCGACTTCGCCCACAAGCGGGCGGGCGGTCAGTACAACCCCAGCGGTTCGCGCTTGAATGTGTTGACGGTCATCACCGGTCTGGTCCTGGGCACCATGGTCGCGCTGACCTCGATTGGTGCCGGCGCCCTCGGCACCGTGGCGCTGTTCATCCTCTATCCGCTGCTGCCGACACGCCGCCTCGTCGGTACCGAAATCGCCCACGCCGTGCCCCTGACCCTGGTCGCCGGCCTGGGCCACGCGAGCATGGGCAACATGGATTGGCAGGTGCTGGGTTATTTGCTGGTGGGTTCGCTGCCAGGGATTTACCTGGGCAGTCACTTGACCGGTCGCATCTCCGACGAGGTATTGCGTCCTTGCCTGGCCACGATGCTGGTATTGATCGGCTACAAACTGGCGTTTTGAGCCGGCATCGCTTGCTGCATCAGGAACGCGTGAGAATCTCCAGCAGATGCCCGTCCGGGTCATCGAAATACACCCGCCGGCCGCCGCCGTAATCGTTGATCTCGTTGGGCCGTTGCTTGCCGGGATCGGCCCACCAGCGCTGCTGGCGCGCTTGCAGGCGAGCGAAGGCAGCATCGAAATCCTCATCGTCGATCAAAAACGCATAGTGCTGCGAAGCGATCGGCGGATCGTTGTCGTAGAAATCCAGTGACACGCCATTGTCGAACTTGACGACCAGCATCGGCCCAAACGGCTCGGGAGCGGGTAAGCCGAGGATCTCGGCGAGGTAATGGGCCGAAATCTGCTTGTCTCGGCACCAGACGATGGTGTGGTTCAACTGAGCGCTCATGGCGAGGGCCTCACGGCGGATCAGGTGGTTCGTTATGAGTGATGAGATTAGCTCAGCCTGTTGCGCAATGACCGCCCTGACCTAAGCTTGGGTCAAGGCGGAACACAATTGCGGTACGTCACCCGGAACGATCGCCGCGATGCGCAATCATTAGAGCGTGGATATCAAAAGGAGATGCGCATGCTCATCAGGTCTTTGACCCTGACTACCTTGCTGGCTTTCGCCGGCCCCTTGCTCGCCGCCGAAGACGGCTCACCGCTGGACATCGACAAGGGCAGGGCCCGGCCACTGATTGTGATTGCTCCCAGCACCGTTGACCCCGTCTGGGTGGGCCTCAAGAATTCGCTGAACGATCCGGCCAACAAGGAAGGTGTCGCCCAGCGCAATATCAGGGTGTACACCGTGCTGAATATGTTCGGTCAGCTCGACGGCAAGGATCTCGGCCAGCAGGACACCATGGCACTGATCCGCTCGCTGAAACTCGGCGCGGGGGCGTTGCCCAAAGTCATCCTGGTGGGCAAGGACGGCGAGAAGAAGTTCGAGAGTTCGGGGGATGAATCAAAGTCGGTCGATTTGAAGAAGATATTCGAAACCATCGACGCCTTGCCGGCGACCGAGAAAGAAGCCGCACCGCCGACAGTCGCGACCCCCGTGGTTGCCGAACCGGCCGCCAAAGGTGCCAAGGGTGAAAAACCGGGCAAACCCGCCAAACCCGCCAAGCCCCCTGAAATGCCGGATGATTGAACACTGACTGACCCCGGCAGGATTCGGTCTTTGTGTACGCCGCCATCACCCTTGTGGGAGCGGGCTTGCTCGCGAAAGCGATCTGACAGGCAATATTGATGTTGAATGGACTGGCCCCTTCGCGGGCAAGCCCGCTCCCACAGGTGGCGGGCAACGACAATGGGCGACCTCAAGGGGACGCCCATTTTTTTTGCTCGGCTGCGGCTAAAAAAAGGCGCGTGTTCCGGGCGGGGAGGTATTGATTTCATTGGTCTCGGAAATTTCCTGCAAGTCCTGTCGGACTTCATGAACTGGTTTCTGTCAGAGCGCGCCGTTAGCCTTTGTCAGCCACCGCAACCATCGCGGTCGGACGTGGGAGTCCGCAACACTGAGGGATCCAGGGACGAAATAACCAATGGCCAGAAAGGAGCCTCGTCTATGAAGAAGATCGGCAAAAATGATCCGCAACGCCCAACCGACGCCACTCACCTGAAGCTTGTCCGGCTGGGCGAAACGGCCGAGCGCGACACCCGCATTCGAGTGCGCAAGCCCAGGCGTTCCGTCCCGATCAATCAGATCTTGTCTGTTGCCCCGGGCGTCGACACCCTCACCCTTTTGCATCAGGCCAGCGAAACCCTTGCGTCCCTGAATGCGGTGCTTGTGAGTTTTGCCGTCAAGCTGGATGGCTCGAACCGGGTGATGCTGGGAGCGATTCAGCAGTTGGCGGGGATTGCGGAGTTGTTGGTGAATCAGGCTCGGGACAATCTCGATCCGAGGAACGATGCGCCTGACGCTCCTGCGCCGACTCGGCATTGAACTGACGTAATAACGACAATGGGCGACCCCAAAAAGGTCGCCCATTTTATTGCGAGCACGCGATCCTATGGCGAGGGGGCAAGCCCCCCCGCCACAGGTATTTGACCGGCCTGAAGGAAGTGAACTGACTCTTACTTGAGTAGGGCACTCAATATGTTGTGAGCAATCTTGATTCGTTCGGCGTTCGGGTAATTCTTGTTCGCCAGAATAACGATGCCGATGTCTTCCGAAGGTACGAACGCGACATAAGCGCCGAAGCCACCTGTCGACCCGGTCTTGTTGAACCATGCCGCGTCTTGCGCAGGTTGCGGTGGGTTCAGCCACTGGACTTTGTGCGCTTCCATCGCCATCTCCGTCGAGTTGCCACTCAGCAACGTTTCGAGGCTGGCCGGATAGTGGTAGTGCTCCCAACCCAAGCCCTGCGTCATCTCGCCCACGGTGTAGTAACCGCTGTGAGTGAGGGCAATCGCTTGCTGCATTGGTTTCTCCAGCGTCTCCGGTTTCAGGTTCGCTTCAACATAATGAAGCAAATCCGCCGCGCTGGTTTTCACCCCATACGCCTCCGAATCCAGCGCTCCCGGGCTCACCCGCACCGGTTTGCCCTCCTTGCCGTAACCCTGGGCGTAAAGCCCCATCTGCTCCTGCGGCACCTTGAGGTAAGTGTGCTTGAGGCCGAGTTTGGGCAGCAGGGTTTTTTCCATCAACTCATCGAACGGCTGGCCCATGCTTTTGGCCGCCAGATAACCGGACAGCCCAAGGCTGGGGTTCGAATACTGACGGTGGGTGCCTGGTGCATAAACGGGCTTCCACTGTTTGAAGTAGGCGAGCATTTTGTCTGGATGATCGGCCTCGTCAGGGAACTGCAGCGGCAACCCGCCAGCGGTGTAAGTGGCGAGTTGCAATACGCTGATGGTGTCGAATGCACTGCCGCGCAGCTCAGGCCACACCTGGCTGGCCCGGTCAGACAAGGACAGTTTGCCGCTGGCCTGGGCGTAGGCCGTCAGCGTGGTGGCGAAGGTTTTACTCACCGAGCCGATTTCGAACAGCGTGTCTTTGTTGACGGGTTTACCGTCCTCTTTCGACGCCACGCCGTAGTTAAAGTAATGCTGCTGACCCTTCAAGGTGATCGCGACCGCGACGCCAGGGATATTCTGTTGTTGCATGACCGGCCCGATGGCGTTTTTCACCAGGGCGTCGAGTTGATCGTCGGATTTTGTGGCGGCCATACAATGACTTGCGCTGAGTAACAGGGCGAAAGTGCTGAGGGACGCCAGTCTTGGCAGATGAAATTTGAACATGATTGGAACCACTCTCCATGAGTTGCCATTACTTTAACCGCTACACTCCGACCGGATCCAACACCGGACGGCTGACGGGCGCGCCAAATCTAGGCAGTCGGGCGGCAATCGACAAACGACGATATTTCGGGTTAGCCATTAGAAAAATTTGGGAGTGGGCATGATTCGTCCTCATCTGCCGCTGAATGCATTACGTGCCTTCGAGGCATCCGCGCGCCATTTGAGCTTCACTCGGGCAGCGGTGGAGTTGTTCGTCACGCCGGCGGCCGTCAGTCATCAAGTCAAAAGCCTCGAAGCCCAGCTTAACGTAACGCTGTTCAAGCGCTTGCCCCGCGGCCTGATGCTGACCAGTGAAGGCGAAACCTTGCTGCCGGTATTGCGCGAGTCCTTCGACCGGATTGCCGAAACCCTTGAGCGTTTCGAGGGCGGGCATTTTCGTGAAGTGTTGACCGTGGGCGCCGTGGGGACCTTTGCGGTGGGATGGCTGTTGCCGCGACTGGCGGACTTCCAGTCGAAACATCCGTTCATAGATTTGCGCCTGTCGACCAACAACAACCGGGTGGATGTGGCTGCCGAAGGCCTGGATTACGCCATCCGGTTTGGCGCCGGAGCGTGGCACGGGATCGAGGCGTCAAAGCTGATCGACGCGCCGTTGTCGGTGCTCTGCGTCCCGGAAATAGCCGGGCAGTTGCAAGAACCTGCGGATTTGCTTAAGCAGACGCTGTTGCGTTCCTATCGCACGGACGAGTGGCCCGAGTGGTTTCTGGCCGCGGGGTTACCGGCCAATACGCCACCGCCCAAGAGCATCGTCTTCGACTCCTCGCTGGCCATGATGGAGGCGGCGCTACAAGGCGCCGGCATTGCCTTGGCGCCGCCGCTGATGTTCGCCCGACAACTGGCGGCGGGGGCGATCGAGCAACCATTCGACATCGGTATCACCACTGGCAGCTATTGGTTGACCCGCTTGCAGTCGCGCCCTGAAACGTCGGCGATGGCGATGTTCAAGGAGTGGTTGTTGCAAGCTTCGGGCTGATACAAAATTCTGTGGGGGCGGCGGTGTGACGGTTCGACTTGCCCGCGATGAGGTCATAACATTCAACCTCATCATTGACTGTTACACCTCCATCGCGGGCAAGCCCGCTCCCACAGGGGTTTGGCGACATTCAAAAAATCTGGCAACACCCCTCGATACCTGTGGGAGCGGGCTTGCCCGCGATGGCGGCCTGTCAGTCAACATCAATGTTGTATGTCAGTCCCTCATCGCGGGCAAGCTCGCTCCCGCAGGGGGTGAGGTGGTTTCGAAGAATTAGCGCACCAGGCACGGCCGCTTGTTATCGAATTTCCACCCCGGAATCAGAAACTGCATCGCCACGCTGTCATCCCGCGCGCCCAGTCCCATGCCTTTGTACAACTCATGGGCCTTGGCCAGTTGATCCAGATCCAGTTCAACCCCTAGCCCGGGCTTCTTCGGCACCTGCACGCAACCCCCGACGATTTGCAACGGAGCCTTGGTCAGGCGCTGGCCGTCCTGCCAGATCCAGTGGGTGTCGATTGCCGTGATTTCACCCGGCGCAGCCGCGGCGACATGAGTGAACATCGCCAAGGAAATGTCGAAGTGATTATTGGAATGCGAACCCCAGGTCAGCCCCCATTCGTGGCACATCTGCGCCACACGAACCGAACCCTGCATCGTCCAGAAATGCGGGTCGGCCAGCGGAATGTCCACTGATTGCAACTGAATCGCGTGACCCATTTCCCGCCAGTCGGTGGCGATCATGTTGGTCGCGGTTTTCAGGCCCGTGGCACGGCGAAATTCAGCCATGACTTCTCGCCCCGAATAACCGTTTTCCGCTCCGCACGGGTCTTCGGCATAAGCGAGTACGTGATGCTGATCGCGGCACAGTCGAATGGCTTCCTTGAGTGACCATGCTCCATTCGGGTCGAGGGTAATGCGCGCGTCCGGGAACCGTTCGGCCAAGGCGGTGACGGCTTCGATCTCCTCGTCGCCGCTGAGTACGCCGCCCTTGAGTTTGAAGTCCTTGAAACCGTAGCGAGCGTGCGCGGCCTCGGCCAGGCGCACCACGGCGTCGGCGGTCATGGCTTTGTCGTGACGCACGCGGAACCAGTCGTTGTCGGCCTCCGGTTCGCTGCGATAGGCCAGATCGGTTTCATTGCGATCACCGACATAAAACAGGTAACCGAGCATCTTCACCTCGTCACGCTGCTGGCCTTCACCGAGCAGGGCCGCAACCGGCACGTCCAAATGCTGGCCGAGCAAGTCGAGGAGGGCGGCTTCCAGGCCTGTGACCGCGTGAATGGTGATGCGCAGGTCAAACGTCTGCAAACCGCGACCGCCAGCATCACGGTCAGCAAAGGTCTGGCGCACCTGATTGAGGATCTTCTGATACGTGCCGATCGGACTGCCGACCACCAGCGAACGTGCATCTTCCAGCGTCTGGCGAATGCGCTCGCCCCCCGGCACTTCGCCGACGCCGGTGTGACCGGCGTTGTCCTTGAGGATCACGATATTGCGGGTGAAAAACGGGCCGTGGGCGCCGCTCAAATTGAGCAGCATGCCATCGTGACCGGCCACCGGCACCACTTGCATGCTGGTGATGATCGGGGCTTTGGCGGTGTCTTGTGGGTTCATTGTCTTGTCCTTCAACACAGTGATTCAGGCGTGATTGGGCGCTGGTTTGCCCAGGGCAACGGCGGGTGCGGTTTTCGGTGTGTTGCGCGCGGCGAAGACGATGATCGCGGCGATGATCGATGTCGCGGCCAAGACATACAGCCCGCCCTGAATGGAACCGGTGTGTTCTTCCAGCAGGCCGAACGTGGTCGGCGCAACGAAGCCGCCCAGATTGCCCACCGAGTTGATCAACGCGATCACGCCCGCCGCGATTCGCGCGTCCAGGTATGCCTGAGGAATCGGCCAGAACAACGACGACGCGGACTTGAAGCCCAACGCCGCGAAGCAGATCGCCACGAAGGCAAAGATCGGCCCGCCGGTGGTGGACATGAACATCCCGGCCGCCGCGATCAGCAAGGCAGTGGCGACCCAGGCTTGCTGGTGTTTCCATTTGGCGGACAAAGATGCGAAGGCGTACATGCCGACGATCGACAGCAACCACGGGATCGAGTTGAACAGCCCGACCTGAATGTCGCTGAGGTCGCCCATCTTTTTGATGATGCTCGGCAGCCAGAAGGTCGCGGCATAAATGGTCAATTGAATGAAGAAGTAGATCAGGCAGAACAGGATGATCTGGCGATCTTTGAGCAGCGTACCCAACGACGGCTTGATCGGTGTCGCCGCTTCCCGGGCCAGTTGTTCGTCATCGATGGCTTTGACCAGCGCATCTTGCTCGGCGCGGGTCAGCCATTTGGCGTCGTGGGGTTTGGAGTCCAGCCAGAACCACACGAAGACGCAGAGCCCGACTGAAAACATCCCCTCGATGAAATACATCCACTGCCAGCCATGCATCCCGAATCCGCTGATCTGCAACAGCAACCCGGACAGCGGGCCGGATATCAGAGAAGCAATCGCCGAACCGCTGAGAAAAATGGCAATCGCCTTGCCACGCTCGACGCCTGGCAACCAGCGCGTGAAGTAATAGATCACCCCGGGAAAGAACCCGGCTTCAGCCACGCCCAACAGGAATCGCAGGATGTAGAAGTGGGTTTCGTTCTGGATGAAGGCCATGCCGGCGGCGACCAGGCCCCAGGTCAGCATGATGCGGGTCAGCCAGATGCGGGCGCCGACTTTTTGCAGAAGCATGTTGGAGGGGACTTCGAACAGCGCATAGCCGATGAAGAACAGGCCGGCGCCGAGTCCGTAGGCGGCAGCGCCGATGCCCAGGTCCTGCTCCATGTGGGCGCGGACGAAGCCGATGTTCACGCGGTCAATGTAGTTGACGATGAACATGATGACGAACAGCGGCAGGACATGGCGTTTGACTTTCGAGATGGCGGACTTCAGGACCGAATCGGCGCCTTCGTGCATCACGGATATGGAGGTATTCACTTGGTTTTCTCCCACTGATTATTTTTATGCGGGGTGTGACGGGGTGTTGCTATGTTGATAGACATCATACAACTAGGTTTTTTTGTCCTGCAAGCGCTTGCGTCCAGATAAATGGCGCTTCACCGGCTATTTTTTATTTTGTTTGTGGTTTTGTAGGGGCTAGGTGGAAGTCATTTACGACCATTTGTTGAGTGTTGTCATACAAGTTGAGTTGTTTTGTTGGGGATTCCAGCCGAGCGCAGTGCTACGATTCCGTTAGCCCTGCTTCCGGATGATCGCCATGCAAGAAGACCTCGACGCGCCCGCGCGCAAGCGCACCCACAACCTGGCCCATGACCTGGTGGCCAAGCTGAGCCAAAGCATCTTGCTCGGGCAGATGTTGCCGGGAGACAAGCTGCCGTCGGAGAACACGATTGTTCAGGAGCACGGGGTCAGCCGCACTGTGGTGCGTGAGGCGATCTCGAAGTTGCAGGCCTCAGGCCTGGTGGAAACCCGTCACGGCATCGGCACCTTTGTGTTGGAGCGCGCGCCGGAGCAGGGGCTTCGATTGAATGTCGATACCGCGCTGGGGGTGCGCAGCATTCTGGAGTTGCGCATGGGCCTGGAAACCCAGGCCGCCGCGCTGGCAGCGAGCCGTCGCACCGATCAGCAATTGCTGCAGATGCGCGAAGCACTCGACGACTATCAAAGCCTGCTCGCCAACAACGACAGCTGCGTCGAGGCCGACAAGCGCTTTCACCTGTTGATCGCCGAAGCCACCGGCAACGTGTGCTTCACCGAAATCATGCAGCACCTGGGCAGCGCCATGATTCCCCGGACCCGGGTCAATGCCGCCGAGCGTGGCGCGGCGGATTTGAGCAAGTTGGGGCAACTGGCCAACCTCGAGCACGAGGCGATTCTCAACGCGATCAAACGGCAGGACCCGGACGCCGCACGCGCCGCCATGTGGCTGCACCTGACCAACAGTCGCGACCGGTTTTCGGCCGGCGCCTGACAACCGTTTGTCCAGTCGATAGCACGCCATTCCTGCGCCCGCTTCCAACGAGTACGGCCCAGATTTGCTGGACCTCATCAGTGAGGTGCGTCATGGCTAACGACTCAATGTTCCAAGGTGGAACACCCGATACCGCCCCGACCAGACCGATGCCCGGCACCGACGAGCCGACGTTGGATCACGATTCTCAACCCGGCAGGGACCCTTCGCTGGACCCGGCTGCCGCAGACGCCGATCGACCTGAAGACTGGAAGGATCCGGCCGCTGACGAGGACGTACCGCCAGCGGATGAGCCAACCCCTTTATCCGATGACAGGCGATAAACAGAACCCGGCCACTGTGCCGGGTTTTTCTTTATTCTTCGACCTTGACCAGCCTGACTCGACTCTCTGTGCCCCCTAACATGGACGAGGACAGAAAGAAGTAAGCGTAGTCTTCAAGGTAGAAAATCTTGCTGTCACGTTTGAGTTTCTGGCCAAGGTCAAACTGACAGCGCAGTTCTTTGGCGGGACCTTTCAACTCGCTGTTGACCTGGGCTGCGTCGAGCACACGCTGCACGATGCACTGCACACTTTCCCGTTTCATTGTTTCGCCATCGAGGGTGCTTCGTTCCCGTTTGCTGGCGCGCATTTCCAGTGACGCACCCACCGGCATGCGTTGCCAGTCGCCGGTGAAACTCAATTGCTGAGTGTCGGTGACGGTGGATAACGGTGGTCTGTTTCGCGTGCTCTCTGTCAGCGAATAGTGTTCTGCCAGTGGCAACAAGCCTCTGAAACTGACGATGTACCGGCCGGCGGGAGCCTTTTCCCGGCGCTCGCGCAATTGTCCGCTCTGAGCGTCGGTGTCGAACACCAGCGCATTTTCCGTGCTTGAGATTGAAAAATATAAGAGCGTGTTATTGATCTTCGACACCGTGCGCTTGAGTGTCCGGGTGGGCGGTGCGAGCTTTAAATCGGTGATAGCTTTCAGTACTGAAGTGGACAGAGGTTCTATCTGGTAGCTCAGCGCAAGTTTGGCGCGGGCGACATACGCAGGCAGTGTCGAGCGCTGCGAGGGTGCGGCGCACGCAGCGTTCAGCAAGGTCTGGGTGTCCGCGCTGCCCTGTACGAAGGCCTGCGACGGGTTGTTCAGTACCCCGCCCATGGACACCCGATCATTCGGGCCGAGCTGGAATGAGCTCAATACTTGATAGGTTTTGCGTGCGCAATCGACTTCGTAGCGCTCGCGAGTCTGTCCGAACAGTTGCAGGTTGGGCTTGTCGGTGAGCAGCACGGGTTCGTCGAACCCGCCCCAGAACCGCCTGACGTTGCCCTCGGTTTTCAGGCTGTTGACGTCGATCATCACCCAGCGAGCGGCTTCAGTGCGATGGACAATGCGCCAGTCCGACGCTGCGGTGCGCGTACAGGCTTCGCTGAAGTGCGGCTTGCTGGCCAGCTCGGCTGCCAGTTCCTTGGGAATCAGAACCGTCAACGGTGTGTGCTGGTGGCTGCCATCCGTCGTCGCGATCGGGAAGTCGTCGAGGAACAGCAGTTTGACATCGGGCACCTTGCAGTCCGCTTGCAGCTGTACAACGCTCGGTAAACCATGGCGAGTGTAAGCCGGGGTGTGGACCTGATAGCTGAGCGCATCGCCGTTACGCATCACTGAGTTTTCCAGTGGCGTTTTCTTGAACACTTCTTGCACTGTCAGAACCGGCTGCCGGTAGGGAGGTGGGGCGGGAGTCGCGGGTGGCGGGCTGGCGCAACCGGACAACATCCCTAGCACACAGGCAGCAGCGAAACGGTTCATAAGCATTTCCAGGCGATGGCGTCACGTTCTTGTGAACAGAGGACGTCGGCATCGCAAGGCGATTCTTTAATTCTGCATGGCGTGCAGTCATGGCCGGGCAGGCTGCGCCGCGATGACCGCAGGGCGCCGCTCCAGATTCAACGCCAGCACGCTGATCAGCACCACCACGGCACCGATCCCGATCATCAACGTTGGCTGCTCGCCCAAGGCAAACGCCGCAATGGCCATGGCGGTGGGCGGAATCAGATACAGCGTCATGGTCGCCCGACTCAAATCGATGTGGGCCAGCACAAACGCCCAGGCCAGGTAGGCGAGGGCGCTGGGAAACACGCCCAAGACAACCACGGCCATTTGCACCTGCATCGGCGCGCTGGCGACCTTGCCGGCCAACCCCGGTAGATAAATCAGCAACAGCGCCGTGCCCGACCAGACCGTGTAGCAGACCAGCGTCAAGCCGTCGTAGCGAGCGCAATGATGCTTTTGCAATGCGAAGTAGAAACTCCACGACACCGCCGCCAGCAAGATCAGCAATCCGTGCGCATCCATGCTGCCCAGCCCTCGATCACCGGCCACCACAATCACCACGCCCATCAATCCCAACAAGACACATCCCCAGCGCCAGGCGCTGACCTGGTCCTTGAACACGAAACGCGCCAGCAGGGTGCTGAATAACGGCGTCGATTGTGCCAGCACACTGGAAGCGCCAGCGCTGACATTTTGCTGGCCGATGTTCAAAGCGACGTGGTGCAGGCTCACGGCAAAAAAACCAAGGACGAACAGCAACGGCAGATCGCCAAGCTTCGGCAGACTGATGCCCTTGAATGCGGCGACGACCGCCATGAACACCGATGCGATCAGAAAGCGCAGCAGCGCCAGGTGGCCGGGGTCGTAGGCCTGCAAGCCGATGTGGATGCCGGTCGGTGAGAAGCCCCAGCAGGCGACGACAAACGCCATGGCCAGGAGAATTTTGACGGTGTGCGTTGAGGGCTTCATGGTCGATTACCGGTGGGTTGATGCACCGAGTATCGGAAGCCTGACCATTCGCCACAACTGACTTATACTGCGGCAACTGTTCACTTTGGATGATGTATGGAGCTGGCGCAGATTCGCATGTTCAAGACCGTTGCCGAGGTCGGCAGCATCGCCCGGGCGGCGGAGCTGTTGCATTGCGTGCCTTCGAATATCACCGCACGCATCAAGTCGCTGGAAGCCGAGTTGGGGGTGGCGCTGTTTCTACGCGAGGGCCGAGGCTTGCGTATCAGCCCGGCGGGCCAGACGTTTCTGTCTTACGCCTCGAAAATTCTGGCGCTGACCGTTGAAGCCAAACGGGCGGTGGACCCTTCGGCCGAACCATCCGGCCCGCTGCGTATCGGTGCCATCGAGTCCTCGGCCACCGGTCGTCTGCCGCGCCTGCTGGCCAAGTTTCACAAGCGATATCCCGGCGTCGCGCTGGAGCTGACCACCGGCACCTGGAGCCAGCTGCTCGATGACACGCTCAATCATCGGCTCGACGGCGCCATCGTCGCGGTGGATGTCGAGCGCTCGCAGCTAAAGCGCACGCCGATGTACCGTGAAGAACTGCTGCTTATAGCCTCGACATCCCTGGGGCCGGTACGCGATATCGCGGATTTGCAGGACAAGACCGTGTTCATGTGGCCCCAAGGCTGTCCTTACCGGGCGGCGCTGGAGCATTGGTTGTTACGACAGGGACAGGCGCTGCCGATTGTCAGCCTGGCCAGTTATGGCGCGATAGTCGGGTGTGTCAGCGCCGGGGCCGGTGTCGCGCTGGTGCCCAAAGGGGTGTTTGACCAGTACGCCAAAGGGGCGGGGTGCGCGGGGTTTGAGTTCCCTGAGCTGACGGCCATCGACAACCTGTTTTACTGGCATGAAAACGCCGGGGTTCACCCGGCGCGGGAAGCGTTTGTGGCGATGTTGCGTGAGGAGTTTTTGCCCGGTTAGGCCGCAGTTATTGCGCTAGACGCCGCTTGTTGCAGGAAATTTCTCGATCCGTAGCAGGAAAAGCCCTACATAAAACGCCAGCATTCGGGCGCCCAATTAGCGGATTCTTTTTTATCAGGATTCGGTAATGGCGACCTTTGTTCTTCGGCTACCTGAAGGTTTACGTCTCAAGTTAAAACGCGCTGCCAAGGCAAACAGGCGAAGCTTGAATGGCGAAATTGTCGCTCGAATGGAGCGCGCATTAGCAGACGTATCCATGAGTGAACTTGATGATGAAATTAGATTCTTGTTGATTCGTGAAGTACTTGCCTTGGAAAGCTCGACTGAAACGACTCAACGCTGGGCTGACTTCGACTGAGCACTCAACTTCGTTTTAACCAGATGAAGTGTTCTACGGTTGGAGTCGAGTCATGTCCATGCGTGGAAAAATATCGGTGCCTTAGTTCGTTCCGTTCTATCGAATTGGCTAAAGTGGATCCAAAAACCGACCGTCGTTGTTTCTGCCATACGCTGGAAAATCATATGCCTTCTAAATACACTCAAGCTCTGCTGGGAAATTTCCTACAAGCTAGGAGGATGAATCCTTCGTCTGAGCCTGTAGTGCGTTGCGACAATTCTGCCTTCAGTTTTGGTAGAGCAACTAGTGAAGATGGACTCACTTAGCGTCCTTGTTTTAGAAGATAAAACGATTCAGCGTGGTGTATTGGTCAACGCGCTAAAACACCTGGGGGTCATCGATATCTTGCAGGCGGATAGTACCGAACGGGCTATGACGAAGATCAATCGACCCGGGGGCGTGGATATAGTGCTTTGCGACCTGCGTAATACGGCCCTCAACTGCCTGGGCTTTTTGCACACGGTCGGTCAGAACGGCATGGTTCGCGCTGTCGCGCTGAGCAACGAAGTACGACCAGAAATGCGTCGTGCCGTTGGACAGATGACCTGTTTTTCGAAATTGCAATTGCTCGGGGAGCTGAGCCAACCCATGCAGCCCGGTTCATTGCAAGGCGTGCTCCATCGCTACAGGCACCGACGGCACGCGTCGGCCACCGAGCCGTCACCGCTGCACAAGCTGCCCAGTGAAGATGAGGTCCGTCAGGGCCTGGCGTCTGGGGATTTCAAAGCCTGGTTCCAACCCAAGTTCGAGTTGAGCAGTGGTGTGGTGGTGGGAGTTGAGGCGCTGGCGCGCTGGGAACATCCGGTCAGGGGGCTGCTGCTGCCCAAGGATTTCCTGGCTGCCGTGCTGGCCTATGACCTCATCGATGAAATGTTCAAGCAAATGCTAGAGCAAGGGATGAGCGTGTTACTTGCACTGCGCGAGCGTGGCCTTGGTCTGCAATTCGGATTCAATCTTCACGCCTCGCAACTGACCCGTAATGACCTGACCGACCATATTCTGGGTCGCTTGAAGTGCCACGATTTTCCGGGAGCGACCTTGTTGTTCGAAGTGGCTGAAAATGGTTTGCTCGGCGCCCCTCGGATTGCCCAGGACAACCTGTTGCGCCTGCGCGCAATGGGATGCGGGCTTTCCATCGATGGCTTCGGCCTGGGTTTCTCTTCGCTGAAGCTGCTCTGCCAGTCACCCTTCAATCAATTGAAGCTCGCCGGCCAACTCGTCCAGGACATTACCGAGTCGGGCACCCGGTCAATGATCTCCAGTGCCTTGGCACTTTCCCGTTCGCTGAACATGAGCCTGGTGATCGAGGGGGTCAGCAGCCAGGTCATTCGTGATGGAGTGATGGAACTCGGCTGCTTGTTGGGCCAGGGTTTTCATTTGGCCCCTCCAATGGACGCCGGAAGGCTTATGCAATGGCTGCAGATTCGGGAATTGCGAAAACAATAATAACGATCCCGGTGTCGGAACGTAATTCGATACGACTGGCGAATGATGTAGAGGTGAGCTTCATTGTCCGGCTTTATATTTCGTTATTTTTTGATGCATGAGCTTCCCGTCATCGGTGTTGTCCGGTGCGTATTACTGAGAGGTTCAAATGCATAAGGCGTTGGTTGTGGACGACCATCCATTCATTCGGGCAACGGTAAAAATTCTGCTTCAGAGGGAGGCGTTCGGGCTGATCGTCGAGGCAGATAATGGTGCGGATGCGGTGCAACTGGCTCGCCAGCATGCCCCGGAGCTGATCGTGCTGGATATCGCAATGCCGAAACTGGATGGGTTGGAAGTCATTAGTCGGATTGGTGCGCTGAAACTGCCGTGCAAGATACTGGTGTTGACCTCTCAATCGGCGGCCTTTTATGCCATGCGCTGCATGAAGGCGGGGGCGGCTGGTTATATTTCGAAAACCGATGAATTAGGTGAGCTGAGTAAAGCAATCAAGGCGCTGATGGCTGGGTATACGTTCTTCCCCAATCTTTCAGGTAATTCCGTAAGACGAAATGATATCGATGCCACTGAGCTGGATATGATTCGTTGCCTGTCCGATCGTGAACTTATGATTCTGCAGCAACTTGCGCGGGGCCTGAGTAACAAGGAAATAGGCGATGCAATGTTATTAAGCAACAAGACGGTCAGTACCTATAAAACCCGATTGATCGAAAAGCTTAATGTCAAGTCGGTGGTCTATCTGGCCGACTTTGCCAAGCGGAATAACTTGATCTGAATGAGAATGCCTCTGCGTAACTATCTGCTTGCGGTTTTTGTGCTCGGCCAGTTGGGCAGTATTTCGCCAGCACATGCCGGTGCGCAAACCCTGAAACTTTCCGGACGTTCCAGTGATGAGGGCTTCATCCTCGATTCGCATAAATCGGACTCGAACTGGCTGCGCAGCAAGAGTCCACTGCAACCGGACGTTTCGGCGCTGGGGCTCAGTGTGGCCGAACAACGCTGGCTGGCAAAACACCCTCGAGTGAAAGTGGCCGTCAACGACAGCCTCGTTCCCGTGTCCTTCTTCGACCAGCGGGGTGTGTACCGGGGGATCAGCGCCGATGTTCTATCAAAAATCAGTCAGCGTACCGGATTGAAATTCGATGTGGTGCGCGGTCATTCGATGGGCGAGTTGATCAGGCAGATCAAGCAGGGCGATGCCGATCTGATCGCGGCGTTCAACGCCAGCGGTGAAAAGGACGCAGAGTTGCGGGTCACCCGAGCTTACTTGACCGACCCGAATGTGCTTATCAATCGGGACGAGACGGGAAGCCCGCAAGCGCGGGAGGCCATGGCCAGTACCTTCGGTTTACTGGCCGTCCAGGTGGGTTTCGCCACCGACCGCAAGGCAGTGGAGCTGCATTCGATTCTGGATAAAGCCCTGCAAAGCATTCCCCCGCAAACAGTGGACGCGTTGACCGGGCGTTGGCACGACGACGTGATCGCGGTTAACGGCATCTGGCTGCACAGTCGGTCGGTAGTCGTCCCAGGTTTCATTTTCTTCGGGCTGTTGTTACTGGCAGCCGTGGGCTGGATCATTTACCTGCGTCAGTTGATTGTTACCCGCGAAAAGGCCGAGTTGGCGCTCAACGACCAGATGGAATTCATGCGCGCCATGATCGATGGCACCCCGCACCCGATCTACGTCCGTGACCGCGAAGGGCGGCTGGTGAGTTGCAACTCGGTCTACCTTGATGTGGTGGGATCCAGTCTCGAGAAGGTGATCGGCAAAAAAATAACCGACAGCCCGCAGCTGTTTTATGCCGACACCGCGGCCATTCACGAAGAGTACCTGAGGGTGATGGATGAGGGTTCCCGGGCGATTCAGGATCGGGTCCTGAGAAGGCGAACCGGTGCCGTCCATACGGTTTACCACTGGATTCTGCCTTATCGTTCAAGCGATGGCGTGGTCAAGGGTATGATTGGTGGCTGGATCGATATCAGCGAACGTCAGCGTCTGTTCGATGAATTGCAGAATGCGAAGAAAGGTGCCGATGACGCCAATCGGGCGAAAACCACTTTCCTGGCGACCATGAGCCATGAAATCCGCACCCCGATGAATGCCGTGATCGGCATGCTTGAGTTGGCGATGAAGAAGGCTGACAAAGGCATCATGGACCGGTTCGCCATCGAGGTTGCATCAGGTGCCGCACGAGGATTGCTGGACCTGATCGGCGACATACTCGATATCGCCCGAATTGAGTCCGGACGGCTTTTCCTGTCGCCGGAACGGGCTGGTTTGCGCGAGTTGGTGGAATCGGTAACGCGTATGTTCGAAGGGGTGGCACGGCAAAAAGGCTTGCGCCTGCTGCTGGATTTCGATCCGCAGGCCAGTCGCGACGTGCTGATCGATCCGCTGCGTTTCAAACAGATTCTGTCCAATCTGTTGAGCAATGCGATCAAGTTTACCGACGAAGGCAGCGTGCGCTTGAGCGTGCAAGCCGCGCCAGGTAACTGTGACGAGCGGCTGCTGATTCATGTGCAGGTCCAGGATTCCGGGATCGGTATTTGCGCGCAGGATCAAGAGCAGTTGTTCAGTCCTTTCACTCAGGCCCGCAATAATCACCAGTCGGCGCGCGGTGGTTCGGGGCTTGGGCTGTCCATCAGCCGTACCCTGTGTGAAATGATGAAGGGGCAGTTGCACCTGAGCAGCGCGCCGGGTGAAGGAACGCAGATTGATATCTCGCTCGATCTGCTCGTCCTGCAACCCTTGCCCGCTGCCGCGGTGTTGGTGACCGAACTGGAGGCCCAGCAGTGGGCGCTGAACATTCTGGTGATCGACGATTACCCGGCCAACCGGCTGTTGCTGTCCCAGCAATTGACCTATCTCGGTCATGGAGTCAGTGACGCCGAAGACGGTGCTCATGGCCTGCGTGCCTGGCGCAACGGTTCCTTCGATGTGGTGATTACCGATTGCAACATGCCGGTCATGAACGGCTATGAATTGACGCGGGCGATTCGCGATCTGGAAAAATCGTCTGGCGCCAAGCCTTGCCTGATCCTGGGGTTCACCGCCAACGCCCAGCCGGAGGAAAAGGAGCGGTGCCTGGCAGAAGGGATGGACGATTGCCTGTTCAAACCCATCAGCCTTGCGGACTTGAGTGCTCGACTGGCCTCGGTACAACCCTGCACCGAGCCATTACCCCGTGGCGGGAACGTTTTCGAGACAGGCAGCACTATCGATCTGAGCAGCTTGCAGCAACTGACCTGTGGCGATCCCTGCGCCATCGACCATTTGCTGAGTGATCTGGCCGTCAGTAACGAAGAGGACATGTTGCGTCTGATCAGGCTGTTTGGCGAGCATGACTTGCCGGGGCTGTCCGATCTGGCACATCGGGTCAAGGGTGGGGCGCGAATCATCAAGGCATACGGCTTGATCATGTGTTGCGAGCAGCTGGAAGCAGTCTGCATGGGGGGCGAATGGGCATCGTTGACGGAAGCGGTGGATGCATTGCAGCAAGCGATGGAGCAATTGGCACAAACCCTCGAGTTGCACATGAGTGCTGACGTACAACAGCTGTCAGTTGTGGCGGGATGATTGTCGGAAAAATCCTACGCTCAAGCAGAAATTTCCTAAAGATCCGCATCGGCCAAGTCCCGACAATGCGTTCACATCTTCGATTGTGAGCCCCTGCCAATGCCCATGCGTCCGTTACGTATCCTCGTTCTTGGTGCCCCCCACTTTCAGCGATTGATCTCGGGCAAAATGCGTTCGCAGCCAGATTGCCAGGAGATATTCGAAGTGGCTGACTGGGTGCACGCCCTCGCGATTATCGAGCAGGTGGGGCCGATGGATATCACGCTGTGCGACTTGCGCTTCGAGGGGGTGAATAACCTGGAGTTACTGCAAAGCGTCGGCCGATCGGGCCTGATGGGGGCGATCATTATCTGCAGTCCACTGCCAGCAGAAGTGCTTCGGGCAGTGAGACAGATTGTTTCGCCGTTGGGGATGGTCCTGCTGGGTGATTTCAATGAATATTCGCCGTTGCGCCCATTGCAGGCATTGCTTGAAAAACAGAAGAACAACTCTTTCGAGGTACCCGTCTCGCCACCTGTTGCTGCGTTGGTCCATGAGGAAGACGTGCGCCAGGCATTTGCCCAGCGGCAATTGCAGACTTGGTTCCAACCCAAGTTCGATCTGCTGACGGGGGAGGTTTGCAGCATCGAAGCGTTGGCGCGCTGGCATCATCCCTTCAAAGGCGTCATGCCACCCTCTGTGTTCATACCGGCCATCGAGCAGTGTGGTTTGCTCGATGAACTGCTTTTCATGCAACTGGAACAAGGCCTGAACCTCCAGCGGCAGGCATCTGAGCAAGGGTTCTCGCTCACGGTGGCGTTCAATCTACAGGTCTCGCAACTTGCCAATCCCCATCTCATACCCAGGATCCGTATGGTTCTGGATGTCCATGATTTGCCCGGTTCAGGGCTGATGTTCGAGTTGACTGAAACGGGGCTGCTCGAAGTGCCGTCCGCCAGCCTGGAAAGACTGACGCTTCTTCGATTGATGGGCTGCGGTCTGTCGATCGATGATTTCGGCGCGGGGTTTTCGTCGCTGCAACGGCTGTGTCAGTTGCCTTTCAACGAAATCAAACTCGACGCCGGATTCGTTCGTGGCGTGATGCACGAGCCGCGCTGCCGCGCCGTAATCAGCAGCACCCTGGCGCTGGGCGATGCGTTGGGTATGGCCGTGGTAGCCGAAGGGATCGAAACCGAAGAACAACGTCAATTGCTGCTCGAACTTGGGTGTACACATGGGCAAGGCTATTGGTGCGCACGGCCAATGCCGGGAGCGGATTTATTGCACTGGCTAAACCTTCAGCAGACGGCCAGCAACAGGTTCTCGGTGACTAGCTGATCGATGTTTTGCTTGAATGTGCTGCGACGCATGCCGTAATTGCATAACCCGCAATCCCCCATTTTAAAACGACGATCGCCCGGCCTGGCCGACTTCGCTTTGGCTGCCGTATCTCTGAATGATGCACGCCACATTAGCGGGGGATTTGTACCATACTCTTTAAATGCATGACCCTTTGAGTCGCCGTCATTTTCCGGTTCGTCTTGCAGAGAGGCTCATATGCATAAAGCGTTGGTTGTGGACGATCATCCGTTCATTCGGGCGGCGGTAAAAGTGTTGCTTGAACGTGAGCAATTCGAAGTCATCGTCGAGGCTGGCAATGGCGTCGATGCGGTGCAACTGGCGCGTCAACATGCTCCCGAATTGATTCTGCTGGATATCGCCATGCCTGGCCTTGACGGACTGGAAGTCATCAGCCGGATTCGCGCATTGAAGCTATCGAGCAAGATCCTGATATTGACCGCCCAGTCAGCGTCCTTTTATGCCATGCGCTGCATGAAGGCCGGCGCTGCCGGTTATATCTCGAAAACCGATGATTTGAGCGAATTGAGCAAAGCGATCAAGGCGCTCATGGCCGGTTATACCTACTTTCCCAACCTGGCAGGCAATTCGGTACGTCAATGTGATGTCGAATGCACCGAGATGGAGATGATTCGCGAACTGTCCGATCGTGAACTGATTATTTTGCAGCAACTTGCCCGAGGCCTGAGCAACAAGGAAATCGGCGATGCCATGTTGTTAAGCAACAAGACCGTCAGTACCTATAAAACCCGCCTGATCGAAAAACTCAACGTTAAATCGGTGGTGTATCTGGCCGACTTTGCCAAGCGCAATAATCTGGTCTAAATGAAAACTCTTCTGCTCAACTATCTGCTTGCCGTGCTTTTATTCGGTCAGTTGGGAAGTGTTTCGACAGCACAGGCCGAGGCGCAATCCCTGAACCTTTTCGGCCGCTCGAATGGCGAGAACTACGTCGTCGTTCTGGACGAGGCGGATTGGCGTTGGTTACGTAACAAGAACTCACTGCGCCTGGGCGTGTCCGCGCCTGAGTATGCACCCTTCGATATCATCACCAATGGCCAGGATTATGAGGGGATCACGGCTGATTACGCCGCGCTGCTGGCCACAATGTTGCACACCAGGATCGAGGTTCTTCGTTACGACGCTCGCGCCGAGGTGATCCAGGCACTCAAGCTCGGTGAGCTGGACCTGGTGGGTACTGCCAACAGCTTCGATGCGGCCGATCCAGCGTTGGCGCTGTCCAGTGCCTATGCGCAGGCCCCATCGGCGCTGGTGACCCGCAGCGGCGCCCAAGTATTGAAGCCAGACCTGGCTGACAGCCGCCTCGCCATGCTTGACCACTTTCAGCCGACGGACGCCGTCAGTGCGGCCTATCCCAAGGCGCAGCTGCAGCTTTACTCCTCGGCCCAGAACGCAATCGGTGCGGTGGCGTTCGGTCGGGCTGATGCCTATGTGGGCGATCTCATCAGCTCCCGGTATCTGATTAACAAACACTTCCTCAATGACGTCCGTCTGACGACGTTGCCGGGCGTGTATGCAACGTATTTTTCCTTTGCCCTACAGCCGAGCGATCGTCGTTTGCTGCATATCGTTAATGCCGCCCTGGCGGTGATCCCCATAACGGATCGCATGACGATTCTGCGCCGCTGGAGTGCGGGTGACATGAGCATTTCCGACCTGAATCCACTTCATATCAGTGCGGCCGAACAACGATGGCTGGAAAAACATCCTCGCCTGACAGTAGCCGTCAACGATAGCCTCGCTCCCATATCGTTTTTCGATGAGCAAGGGGAGTTCCGGGGCATCAGTGCCGAGGTCCTGGCGAAGGTCAGCCAGCGTACCGGTTTGAAATTCAATGTGCTGCGCAGCAGTTCGACGGACAACATGATCAAGCTGATCGAAAAAGGAAAAGTCGATCTGATCGCGGCGTTCATTCCCAGTACTGAAGGAGCAAACGAGCTGCGTTTCACGCGCCCTTATTTAACCAACCCGTTTGTGCTGGTCACTCGGGACGAATCAGGCAGCCCCGAAAGACTGGAGGACATGGCTGGAAAAAAACTGGCACTGCGGCGCGGCAATGCACTGCATGAGTTCATCAGCCAGAAGTTTCCGGGCGTTCAGTTGATTGAGACGGCGGCTTCAGCCGATGCCATGGCGTTGGTGGCCAAGGGGGAGGCGGACGGTGCCATCAATTCGCTGATCAACGGGCGTTACTTGATCTTGCGTGAATACCGCGACCGCCTGCGTCTGGCCAGTATCGTCGGCCTGTCATCGGCGCAAATCAGCTTCGCCACCGATCGCGGGGCGCTGGAGCTGTATTCGATCCTGGAAAAAGCCCTGCAAAGCATTCCCCCGGAAGAACTGGATGAATTGACGGGGCGATGGCACCACGACGTGGTGATCGATAATCGCAACTGGCTGCGCGATCGCACGGTGGTCATCCAGGGTTTTGTCCTGTTCGCGCTGTTGTTGATGGTGGCCGTGGGCTGGATCATTTACTTGCGCCAATTGGTGTCCAAGCGTGAAAAGGCCGAGTTGGCGCTCGACGATCAGATGGAGTTCATGCGCGTCCTGATCGACGGCACGCCCCACCCGATTTATGTCCGTGATCGTCAGGGGCGGCTGGTCAGTTGTAACTCTGCTTACCTTGAAGTGCTGGGCGTCTCACGCGAGACGGTGATGGGCAAGCAGATAACCGACAGCGAACTGCTCAGTCGTGCCGATGCTCAGATCTATCATGACGAATACATGAAGGTGATGGAGGACGGTACACGATGGATACAGGATCGCGCCATCACCCGCAAAGACGGCTCGATACACACGGTGTATCACTGGATGTTGCCGTATCGCACCAGTGACGGCGTGGTCACCGGCATTATTGCCGGCTGGATCGATATCAGCGAACGCCAGCTTCTGTTCGATCAATTGCAGAATGCCAAGAAAATTGCCGATGACGCCAACCGGGCAAAAACCACCTTCCTGGCGACCATGAGCCATGAAATCCGCACGCCGTTGAATGCGGTGATCGGCATGCTCGAACTGGCGATGATGAAGGCTGATCAAGGCATCATGGACCGGTTCGCCATCGAAGTCGCCTCTGGCGCGGCACGGGGGCTGCTGGACTTGATCGGCGACATTCTCGATATCGCCCGTATTGAATCCGGCCGCCTGTCCCTGGCCCCGGAACGGTCCAACCTGCGTGAGCTGGTCGAATCGGTGGTCCGGATGTTCGAAGGGGCGGCACGGCAAAAAGGCCTGCGGCTGTCGCTGGATTTCGACCTCAAGGCGTGTTGCGATGTCCTGGTCGATCCGCTGCGCTTCAAACAGATTCTTTCCAACCTGCTGAGCAATGCAATCAAGTTCACCGACGAAGGCGAGGTGGGTTTGAGCGTGAGGGCTGCGCCCAACGTGTGCGGCGAGCGGTTGGCGATTCATGTGCAAGTCAAGGATACCGGCATTGGTATTTCCGCCAAGGATCAGGAGCAGCTGTTCAGTCTTTTCGGTCAGGCCAGCAATCATCACCAGTCGGCACGGGGAAGTTCGGGGCTGGGCCTGGTCATCTGCCGTACCCTGTGTGAAATGATGCAGGGGCACTTGCACCTGACCACCGTGCTGGGCAAAGGCACGCAGATTGATATCCGCCTCGACTTGCTGATCCTGCAACCCTTGTCCGCCGCCGAATTGCCGGCGGCCGAACTGGTGTCTCAGGCGGGGGTGCTCAACATCCTGGTGATCGACGATTATCCGGCCAACCGTTTGCTGCTCTCCCAGCAATTGAGCTACCTGGGGCACGCCGTCAGCGACGCCGAAGACGGTGCTCATGGCCTGCGTGCCTGGCGCAACGGCAACTTCGATGTGGTCATTACCGACTGCAACATGCCTGTCATGAACGGTTATGAGCTGACGCGAGCCATTCGTGATGAGGAAAAGGCTTCGGGCGCCAGGCCTTGTTTGATCCTGGGGTTTACCGCCAATGCCCAGCCGGATGAAAAAGACCGCTGCCTGGCAGAGGGGATGGACGACTGCCTCTTCAAGCCGATCAGCCTCGGCGATCTGAGTGCCCGACTCGCCTCGGTCCCGCCCGGCATCGAGTCACGGCCGGCTGGCGGCAGGGTGTACGAGATTGAAGGCGACATCGACCTCAGTAGCCTGCAGCAATTGACGCATGGCGACCACAGCGCCATCGACCGTTTGCTGGGTGATCTGGCCGCCAGCAACGAAGAGGACATGTTGCGGCTGATCAAACTGTTCAGCGCCCATGACCTGTCGGGACTTTCCAGTCTGGCCCATCGGGTCAAGGGTGGCGCACGAATCGTCAAGGCATGCAGCTTGATTCAGTGCTGCGAACAATTGGAGGACGCCTGTCTGGGGGCGGACTCGGCCTTGTTGACCGAGGCGGTGGATGCGTTGCTGCAAGCGATGGAGCGGTTGGCGCAAACCCTGGAGCAGCGTCTGGTCGATCCGGCCCTGTAGTTCCCGGCGGTCGCGCTGCCAAGGAACGCGCGCCTGTCCTTGGGAAATTTCCTACATTCATAAAGGAAATTTCCAGAGATACTCAGTGCAAGTCCGGACCCTCGGCATCGTTCATCCGGGCAACGGTCAGTCCCTGAAAACCACAAAACCAACGTGAATTCGGTCTTGCCGACTTCGCCAAGCGAATAGTCTGATCTGAATGAAAATTCTCCTGCGTAACTATCTGCTTGCGGTGCTTTTGCTCGCCACATTGGGAGGTATTTCGACAGTACAGGCCGAGGTGCAGCCCCTGAACCTCTTTGGCCGTTCGAATGGCGAGCGTTATGCCGTCCCTCTGGATGACGCCGACTGGCGTTGGTTGCGCGACAAGGGCTCACTGAGGCTGGGCGTTTCGGCACCGGAATATCCACCTTTCGATATCGTCACCAATGGCCAGGATTACGAGGGGATTACGGCTGATTACGCCGCGCTGCTGGCCGCCATGTTGCACATCAAGATCGAGGTTCGTCGGTATGACTCTCGGGCCGAGGTGATCCAGGCCCTCAAACTCGGTGAGCTGGATCTGGTGGGCACTGCCAATGGTTGCGATGCGCAAGATCCAGCGTTGGCGCTGACCAGCGCCTATGCGGACACCCCGTCGGTGCTGGTCACCCGCAGAGGCGTCGACCCGGTGCTCACGCCAGACCTCGCCGACAGTCGCCTGGCCATACTTGACCACTATCAGCCATCAGACAGCGTCAGTGCCGCTTATCCCAAGGCTGAGCTGCAGCTTTACCCTTCGGCTCAGGGCGCAATTGGTGCGGTGGCGTTTGGTCAGGCGGACGCCTTCTTGGGTGATCTCATCAGTTCTCACTATCTGGTCAGCAAACACTTCCTCAATGAGGTGCGCCTGGCAACGCTGCCGGGCGTGTACACCACGCATTTCTCCTTCGCCGTCAACCAGAGCAGTGGTCGACTGCTGCCCATTGTCAATGCCGCGTTGGCGGTGATCCCCACAACGGATCGCATGACGATTCTGCGCCGTTGGAGCGCGGGTGACATGAGCATGACCGGCCTGCATCCACTTCAGCTCAGTGCGGCCGAACAACGCTGGCTGAAAAAACATCCGCGTCTGACCGTGGCCGTCAACGATAGCCTCGCCCCAGTGTCTTTCTTCGATGAGCAGGGTGAGTTCCGGGGGATCAGTGCCGAAGTCCTGGCCAAGATCAGCCAGCGCACCGGTTTGAAATTCGACGTGCTGCGCGGCGATTCGATGAACCCGTTGATCGAGAAAATCAGAAGCGGTGAGGCCGATCTGATCGCGTCGTTCATTCCCGGTGCCGAACGCGAAAGCCAGCTGCGGTTTACCCGACCCTATTTGACCAACCCGTTTGTGCTGATCACTCGGGACGAATCGGGCAGTGCGAAAACACTGGAGGGCATGATCGGCAAAAAACTGGCCATCAGGCGCGGCAACGCGCTACTTGATTTCATCGGCCAGAAATTCCCGGGCATACAACTGATCAAGACAACGACGGCGGCCGAAGCCATGGCGTTGGTGGCCAAAGGGGAGGCGGACGGTGCCATCAATTCGCTGATCAACGGGCGTTACTTGATTTTGCGTGAGTACCGCGATCGTCTGCGCATGGCCGGCATCGTCGGTTCGCAGTTGGTCCAGACGGGCTTCGCCACCGATCGTGGGGCGCTGGAGCTGTATTCGATCCTGGACAAGGCCCTGCAAAGCATTCCCCCGGAAGAACTGGATGAACTGACGGGCCGGTGGCACCACGACGTGGTGATCGATAATGGCAGCTGGTTGCACAATCGCACAGCGGTCATTCAGGGGTTTGTCCTGTTCGCGCTGTTGTTGATGGTGGCCGTCGGCTGGATCATTTACTTGCGCCAGTTGATGTGCAAACGCGAAAAAGCCGAGTTGGCGCTCAATGATCAGATGGAGTTCATGCGCGTCCTGATCGACGGCACGCCTCACCCGATTTATGTCCGTGATCGTGAGGGGCGCCTGGTGAGTTGTAACTCTGCTTACCTGGACGTGCTGGGCGTTCCGCGCGAGACGGTGATGGGCCAGCCGATCAGCGACAGCGTACTGGCCGATCATTCCGATGGTCAGACCTTTCAGGCCGAGTACCTGAGGGTGATGGAGGAGGGTACGCGATGGATACAGGATCGTACCTACACCTACAAAGATGGCGTGGTACACACGGTGTATCACTGGATGTTGCCGTATCACACCAGTGACGGCGTGGTCGCGGGAATCATCGCCGGCTGGATCGATATCAGCGACCGTCAGCGATTGTTCGATGAATTGCAGAACGCCAAGAAAAGTGCCGATGACGCCAATCGGGCGAAAACCACCTTCCTGGCCACCATGAGTCATGAAATCCGCACGCCGATGAATGCCGTGATCGGCATGCTCGAACTGGCGATGATGAAGGCTGACCAAGGTGTCATGGACCGGTTCGCCATCGAAGTCGCCTCTGGCGCGGCCCGGGGGTTGCTGGACCTGATCGGTGACATTCTCGATATCGCCCGCATTGAATCCGGTCGCCTGTCCCTGGCTCCGGAGCGGGCCAACCTGCGCGAGTTGGTCGAGTCGGTGGTGCGGATGTTCGAAGGGGTGGCACGGCAGAAAGGTCTGCGGCTGTTGCTGGATTTCGACCTCAAGGCCAGTTGCGATGTCCTGATCGATCCGCTGCGCTTCAAACAGATTCTTTCCAACCTGCTGAGCAACGCGATCAAGTTCACCGATGAAGGCGAGGTGCGTTTGAGCGTGCAGGCCGTGCCCGGCGCGGGCGGCGAGCGCCTGGCGCTGCATGTGCAAGTCAAGGACACCGGCATCGGCATTTCCGCCAAGGATCAGGAGCAGTTGTTCAGTCCTTTCGGTCAGGCCAGCAATCATCACCAGTCGGCGCGGGGCGGTTCGGGGCTGGGCCTGGTCATCAGTCGGACCCTGTGTGAAATGATGCAGGGGCAGTTGCACCTGACCAGTGTGCCGGGCAAGGGCACGCAGGTTGATATCTGCCTTGACCTGGTTGTCTTGAAACCCATGCCCGCTGCCGAGTTGCCGGCGTCCGAACTGGCGTCCCAGGCCGGGGTGCTCAACATCCTGGTAATCGACGATTACCCGGCCAACCGTTTGCTGCTCTCCCAGCAACTGTCCTTCCTCGGTCACGACGTCAGCGATGCCGAGGACGGTGCCCACGGCCTGCGCGCCTGGCGCAACGGCCACTTCGATGTGGTCATCACCGACTGCAACATGCCGGTCATGAACGGTTATGAGTTGACCCGGGCGATTCGTGATGACGAACGGTCTTCGGGTGCCGAGCCTTGCCTGATCCTGGGGTTCACCGCCAATGCCCAGCCGGACGAAAAGGACCGCTGCCTGGCAGAAGGGATGAACGATTGCCTGTTCAAGCCGATCAGTCTCGGGGACCTGAGTGCCCGGCTCGCCTCGGTTCAACCTGGCGCCGAGTCAGTGGCGGTGGGCGGGAAGGTTTACGAGATTGAAGACGACATCGACCTGGCCAGCCTGCAGCAACTGACCCGTGGCGATGGCGCCGCGATCCAGAACTTGCTGGGCGATCTGGGCACCAGTAACGAAGAGGACATGTTGCGGCTGATCAAATTATTCGGCGAGCATGACTTGCCGGGACTTTCCGATCTGGCCCATCGGGTCAAGGGTGGCGCCCGGATCATCAAGGCGAGCCGTTTGATCCAGTGCTGCGAGCAGTTGGAAGCCGCCTGTATGGGGGCGGACTCCACGGTGTTGACAGAGGCGGTGGATGCGTTGCAGCAAGCGATGGAGCGGTTGGCGCAAACGCTGGAGCAGCGCATTGGTGATCCGGCAATGTAGGTCCACGCCCGGCATTGGCTATTCGACGTTGAAAACGATCCCGTCTTCTCTGGCGATCACTCGCGCTTTATCGATTTTCATCCTCATGGTTCTGGCAGCCTCCTTGAGCGTGCGCCCGGCTTCAGCATGCTCGCGCAGTGCTCGTGCGAGTTTTGTGCGGGCGACTTGTTGCGTCTTGTGATGGCCAGCGGCATGCCGTACTGAATGAACCCCGCTGTGGCCGGGGGGAATGTCCTGGATGGTTTTCCCGGCTGCAAAAAACTGCTCTTTATACTTTTCAAGGTCGGCAGCAATGATTTCGCGCGGGTGAAGTTTGATCTCGTCACTCACTGCATACTCCAATGGGTTTTCGTGTGAGGTTTTTTGTGGGAGAAGTGCTGGGTTATTCATGGTTTAAACGTTTCTATAAAAGTTAATGCTTGCGTCAGTCATGCGCGGGGTTACTCCGAAAGTTTGCACCCCTGTCGCTTGTTAAGTTGCTGCAACAATCTTTCCATTTGTCGTGTCAGGTTCTGGAGAGTTGCGGCGCCTCTGTCACGATCTTCGTCTCGCCACGATTCGCTGTGCGCGGTTAATAATTTAAGGTTTTCTTCGTGTCGCCTGAGTAAGATGCGCAGTTGTTTTCGCTCTTTCATCACGTCGGACTCTGTCTTGGGGAAGTGGGCCGATACCCGAATTTAACTTGCGTTAAACATTAGTGATGGAAGCTGTGACCTGTCTGTAGGAAATTTCGCAAGGAGCAAACAATCCACCAGCGCTCTGTCGGAATACTCCAAATCATCACCTTGGGAAATTTCCTACACTCAGAAGGAAGTTTCCTAGAGATACCCACAGGTCTGGCGCGGACAATTGGCTCATCCCTTTAAGAGTGAGCCGCTCCCATGCCCATGCTCCCGTTACGCGTTCCGGTATTTGGCGACAACGCCTTCCATCGCTCGATGGCGGCCAGCATGCTGGGCTCACCTTTAGACGCGCTGGTCGTGCCGCCAGTGGCGGTGCTGGCCACGGAAGAAGAGGTGCGCCGCGCATTCAGCGACCAGCAGTTGCAGACTTACTTTCAGCCCAAATTCAACCTGCTGACCGGTGACGTGTGCAGTGTCGAAGCCCTGGCCCGTTGGCACCATCCGTTCAAAGGGGTATTGCCGCCGTCGGTGTTCCTGCCGGTGATCGAGCAGTGCGGGTGGATGGATGACTTGCTGTTCTTTCAGCTGGATCAAGGGTTGCGGCTCCAGCGCCAGGCACTTAATCAGGGATTCTCGCTGAACGTCGCGTTCAATCTGCAGGCTGCGCAACTGGCCAATGCCGAGCTCGCGGGGCGGATCAAGACGATGCTCTGCGTTCATGAATTGCCCGGTTCAGGGCTGACATTCGAGCTGACCGAAACGGGGCTGATCGAAGCGCCGTCGACCAGCCTGGAAAACCTGGTGCGCCTGCGGATGATGGGGTGTGATCTGTCGATCGATGATTTCGGCGCCGGGTTTTCATCGCTGCAGCGCTTGTGTCAGTTACCGTTCAACGAAATCAAACTCGACGCTGAATTCGTTCGCGGGCTCAAGCAAGAGCCGCGTTGCCGCGCCGTTATCAGCAGCACGCTGGCGCTGGGCCAGGCGTTGGGCATGACGGTGGTGATCGAAGGGATCGAAACTGAAGAAGAACGTCAGGTATTGCTGCAACTTGGGTGCACTCAAGGGCAGGGCTATTTGTGTGCGCGACCAATGATGGCGGCGGATTTATTGAATTGGCTGGAGCTTCAGTCAATGGCTGCCCTTAGTTGATCCGTAAGTTATTGAACCATCTTGTAAAGTTTTCGCCTTGTCAGCTTTTGTGAGGTTTCTTGATATCGATTTAGCAGGAAATTTCCTACAGGCAGCAGGAAATTTCCTAACTTAATTCGCTGGGTAAGTCGAGACAATAGAATCTCGTAGTTCCTGGGTGGGCCCTGTTTGTTACATAAGGCGAAGTGCTGATTCTTGTCGTTTTCAGGGTTGGGCGTCGTTTTAAAAACGGGGTTTTATATATCAAGGATTGAATTAAAAGCGGACGTCATCACGCCATGGATGACGCAGTTTCGGAGGTTGGCTCGACGCCAATACATTGATGAATAAAATATTTTCTGTTGTCTGGAACACGTCAATGTGTTGCTGGGTAGTTGCTTCGGAACTTGCCAGCAAGAAGACCAAGAGTGGGCCTGCGGGGCTGCGTAAACGGGTGTTTAACCCGCTTCTTGAATTGAAGGGGAAATCGCGTGCGCTGAGTGTGCTGGCGGTGGCTTTGAGTCTGACTGTTGGATGGTCTGAGCCAGGGTACGCATGGCTATATTTTCCTAATAATACTACTAACACCACATGTAAGGACCCCGAAAGTGGTGTCGTCGTGGGTCGGACAAGCTTCACCGGGACACCTGTAGATCCAACTAGCGCCTCCGGCTTTTCTTCAAACGTTGCCGGTTGCAATTCAACCGGTGGGGGGAACCTTGGAGCCACTGTTTGGGGCAGCTTATCCGACGTGAGCGGGGTCGGTGGTGCGGCATTTGGCTATTCTGCCAGTGCCGGGAAGTGGGCCACTGCGATAGGGTTGGACACCACTGCTGCGGGTATTGCAAGCACCGCTTTGGGTTACGGAAGCAATGCTACTGGTCTCAATGGCGTGGCCATCGGTGGTTCGGCCTCTAATGCGGCCGGCACTACTTCGCTTGCACTGGCCGACTCCACCACAGCGTCCGGCGCGGGCGCTGTGGCCATCGGCAGTAACACAACCCGTGGGGCGTGGGCCAAAGCCGACGATTCTATCGCTCTGGGTGGCCAATCAACAGTGGAGTTGGGGGCCACTTCCGGTGTTGCAATCGGACGCTCCGCTACCGTGACCTCGACCGGGATCAACAGCGTGGCGCTTGGCTCGAACTCATCGGCTACTGGCGCGACATTAGGTACGGCTGCCTACGGGATCGGCGGGACCGCCACGGCGGGCGGCGAAGTGAACATCGCCAACGGCGCCAATGGCCGTCGCATTACCGGTCTTGCCGCCGGTGCCAGTGCGACGGATGCCGTCAATGTAAGCCAACTGAATAAAGTCGGGCAGGACACGGCGACCGCCCTGGGCGGCGGCGCGGTGCTGAATGCGACCACCGGGGTATGGACTGCGCCGAGCTATTCCACCAACAGCATTGGCGTTACTGGCGCCAACACCGGTCCGCTGGTTAGCGGCAACGTCGGCGCAGCACTGGCCAATCTGAGTACCAGCGTGACCAACACCGCCAATATCGCGGTGAAATATGACGCGATCGGCGGCAACGCCATCACCCTCGGGGCGACCGGCGGAGCAGGCGCACCGGCCGGTGGGGTGAAAATCACCAACCTGACTGCCGGAGCTTTGAACGGCACCAGCACTGATGCAGTTAACGGCAGCCAACTGTTTACCACCAATACTGCCGTCAATAATGGGGTGACCCAGACCACAACGTTGGGTAACACCTCGGCCAGCACCCTGGGCGGCGGCGCCACTTACTCGTCGGCGAC
>NZ_LT607566.1:142-811 GCF_900095275.1 Pseudomonas sp. UMAB-40 | reverse complement strand
CGCGGTGAAATACGATGCGGTCGGCGGCAACGCCATCACCTTGGGGGCAACCGGTGGTGCAGGCGCACCGGCCGGCGGGGTGAAAATCACCAACCTGAGTGCCGGTGCCTTGAACGGCACCAGTACCGATGCAGTGAATGGCTCGCAGTTGTTCTCGACCAACCAAAGCATCAATAACATCATCAACAACGGCCTCAAATACTTCCACGCCAACTCGGCCCTGGCCGACAGCACCGCCACGGGCACTGATAGTGTGGCGGTCGGCCCGGTCGCCAGCTCGACGGCAACCAATGCGGTGGCCATCGGTAATGGCGCCGTGGCCAGCGTGGCAAATTCCGTGGCGTTGGGCAGTGGCGCCACGACTGCGGCGGCGACTGCCACCCCAACAGGTGTGGTTAATGGCACGACTTACACTTACGCAGGCACTGCTCCAATCGGCGTGTTGAGCGTGGGCAGTGTCGGTAACGAACGTCAGATCAGCAACGTAGCAGCAGGCAAAGTCACTGCCGCTAGCACCGACGCGATCAATGGCAGCCAACTGTTTGCCACCAACACGGCAGTCGATGCTGTCGGCACCCAAACCACAACTTTAGGCAACACCTCGGCCAGCACTCTGGGCGGCGGCGCCACTTACTCGCCGGCCACGGGGCTGACGGGCTTCAGCCTGCC
>NZ_LT607566.1:0-112 GCF_900095275.1 Pseudomonas sp. UMAB-40 | reverse complement strand
GTGCGGTAGGTGCAGCCACTGCGCAAACCAGCGTAGCGGGTGCGTTGTCGGCGCTGAACACTGACACGGTCAACACCGCCAACATCGCGGTGAAATACGATGCGGTCGGCGG
>NZ_LT607565.1:111957-195537 GCF_900095275.1 Pseudomonas sp. UMAB-40 | reverse complement strand
GCGTTACGCAGCGAGCCTGGAGAGTGTCTAGAAAATCCGGGGCGATTCAAAGTATAGTTTCAGCATACTTTAGTTAAGCGTATGCCCTGAGTAGACCCGTTAAGAAAGTGCACTTTGCGCCTTGACGGCATGGCGAAAAACATTTCTCATGTATTGACAAACCACAGGTACGACACCGGGTTCTATTACGCTGGAAAGCACTGACGGTCATGACGGCGGGTGCTTTCGAGATGTTGATATGCAAAAAGGAATCGCGCAGGACATGGGCTTTCTGACTGAGGACGACGTTGCTCAACTGTTCAACGTTGCTAAGCCCACTCTGGAGCACTGGCGTAGACATGGGACAAGGCCGGCATATGCGTATGCAGGTAATCGCTTCTTCTACCCTGTGGGTGCTCTGATGGCGAGGGTGAAAGGCTTCGGATTCACGCATGGCGGAGCAGTCTGACATGAGCGACCTGAGGAGCAAAATGGCTGACGAGATCAACTGCTACACCGCAGAAGATATCAGCGAATTGGCAAAAGTGAACCTTGAGACCCTTGCATACTGGAGAAAGCATGGGAAGGGCCCGAAACCAATCCGATTTGGTTCTGCTTACTTGTATCCAAAAAACGCTGTGATGGACTTCATTAGCAACCTGATGGATACAGATCCGGACGAATTCATTAGAAAGTGTATGTAATATAAGGGGCCAGCTGGCCCCTTTTTGTTGATTAAGCTTGCGCCCCCCTCATCTCGCCCATCTGTTGGACAAGCCAGGCGACTTGCTCGCTCAAATGTTTGGCGTCCTGCTGCTTGATGTTCAAAGCGTTATAGGCAGCATGGACATCAGATGCTTTGACGTGCGTGTAGCGCTTCAGAGTTTGCCAGTCGCGATGGCCACTCATCAAAGCAACTTGGGGAACGTTAAGCCCAATGCCGAAGAAGTCAGTGATCGCTTTATGCCGAAGGTCGTGAAAGCGAACGGGGCGAGTCACGCTTGACTGATCACGAGCGCGAGAAAACGCGACAGAAACGGACTTAGGGTTATACGGGAAGATTGGGCCAGCTGTACGATCCCCAACCCACTCCACAACAATATCCCAGGCTGACGGCAGCAATGGCACTGTTTCATTGTTTCCCATCTTCTCGTTCGGATGCTTCCTGTTCCTGATAATCACGGTTTTGTTTTCCCAATCCAGATCCTCGATGCAGATATTGCAGATCTCGGCCTGCCGCATAGATGTGTACAGCGCAAATCTGATCAGCTTGGGCATATTAATGACCTGACGCTTTTTGGTTGCGAAAACGCCAATGATCGCGTCGATTTCTGACTGAGTCGGAACGCATTCCACCTCCCTGCTTTTGATACGCAGTTTGTGGTTACTTTTGAGACTCTTGCGCGCTTTATCAGCCATGTCAGCATCGACGTCCAGATGCTTCACCTCGTAGCAGTAGCGCAGAACCGTAGACAGCAATGACAGGTCGCCTGCAATAGTCTGACCTTGAACCCCCTCTTTCTTCCTGGTCTCGATAAAGGCATCGAGATGGCTTTTAGATAGACGCTCGATTCCGATTTTCCCGAACCTTTCCTTCAGAGCTTTGTAGATGAAAAGCGCGCTCCGCTGAAGGGTACGCCCGTGCTGTATGTAATCGAGATAGTCATCGATATAATGGCCGACAGTTGAGCCCTTAGGAGCAGCTGTCCTGCCCGTCGCCTTGATCTCCTCAAGCTGCCGCGTTTTTTCCTTCGCGAAAGCCTTGGCTAGCTTTTCGGTGGTGAAGGTGGCGCTGATCGACTTATGCCCTTTGGCCCGAATCAGGACACGCCAGTTGCCGCTGGGAAGCTTTTGAAAAGAAGCCATGCTCGTGTTCACTCAATGTTCATTTACCCGTACCCGATGCATACCTTTGATGCACACGGCGTGTACCCCAAGTGTACCAAAACCGTCATTTTGGCCCCTGAAATGTACACGAACGATAGCACAAAAACCTGCTGAAGGCCTTTATATACAAGGCTTTATGAATCGTAAATTTTCTGTAGCACCCATGATGGATTGGACCGATCGCCACTGCCGCTTCTTCCTACGCATATTGTCGAAAAACGCCCTCCTCTACACCGAAATGGTCACCACCGGCGCGCTCCTCAACGGCGATCACGACCGCTTCCTCCGTCACAACGAAGCCGAACACCCGCTGGCCCTGCAACTCGGCGGCAGCGTCCCTCTCGACTTGGCCGCCTGCGCCCGCATGGCCCAGGACCACGGTTACGACGAGGTGAATCTGAATGTCGGCTGTCCGAGTGATCGGGTTCAGAACAATATGATCGGCGCGTGCCTGATGGGGCATCCGCAGTTGGTGGCGGATTGTGTGAAGGCGATGCGGGATGCGGTGTCGATTCCGGTGACGGTGAAACATCGGATCGGGATTAATGGGCGGGACAGTTACGAGGAGTTGTGTGATTTCGTCGGGACGGTTCGGGATGCAGGGTGCACGAGTTTTACGGTGCATGCGCGGATCGCGATTCTGGAGGGGTTGTCGCCTAAGGAGAACCGTGACATTCCGCCCCTGCGTTATGACGTGGCGGCGCGGTTGAAGTCGGATTTTCCGGAGTTGGAGATTGTTCTTAACGGCGGGATCAAAACGTTGGAAGCCTGTCACGCGCATTTGCAGACGTTCGACGGCGTGATGTTGGGCCGTGAGGCGTATCACAATCCTTATGTGATGGCTGAGGTGGATCAGCAGTTGTTCGGCAGTACGGCGCCGGTGATCACTCGGGCAGAGGCGCTGGCGCAGTTGCGGCCTTACATAGCGGCGCATATTGATGCGGGCGGTTCGATGCACCATATCACCCGGCACGTGCTGGGGCTGGGCACCGGGTTCCCAGGGGCACGCAAGTTTCGGCAGTTGTTGTCGGTGGATATCCACAAAGCTAAAGAGCCTTTAGCGTTGCTGGATCAGGCTGCTGAGTTGCTTGAAGGGCGTTAATCCGTTTTATCTTTTAAATACCAGGCTGGCGGGTCCGCAGCCTGGTTCAAGTGTCAGAGCGCTGCTGCTTCAGTCCAGTTAACCCAACCGAATGCCCATGTAGCCAGGATCACCAGACCGAATGCAATTCGGTACCAGGCGAACGCGGCGTAACTGTGGCTGGCGATAAACTTGAGCAAGCCGCGCACGGCGATCATGGCGAAAAAGAACGCGGTGACGAAGCCCAAGGCGAAGACTGGCAGGTCGCTGGCCTGGAACAGATCCCTATACTTGTAGCCTGAGTAGACGGCGGCACCGACCATGGTTGGCATGGCCAGGAAGAACGAGAACTCGGTGGCCGCCTTGCGCGACAGTCCGAATAGCAACCCACCTATAATGGTCGATCCAGAGCGTGAGGTGCCCGGTATCATCGCCAGGCATTGAGCGAACCCGACCTTTAACGCGTCGGTCCAGCGCATGTCATCAACATGTTCGACATACACCCTATGTTCCCGCCGCTCAGCCCACAACATCACGATACCACCCACGACCAATGCCACCGCCACGGTGATTGGATTGAACAGATACTCGTGAATCTTATCGGCGAACAATACACCTAATACAACGGCAGGCATAAAGCCGATCAATAAGTTCAAGGTAAACCGTTGCGCATTGCGTTGGGTTGGCAAGCCTGTGACGATCTCGAGAATCTTGCGCCGAAACTCCCAGACCACCGCCAGGATGGCCCCCAGTTGAATGATGATATTGAAGGCCATGGCACGCTCACCACCGAAGCCGAGCAGGTCTGCAACAATGATTTGGTGCCCCGTACTTGATATGGGCAAAAACTCTGTCAGCCCCTCCACCACGCCTAAAATCAATACCGTTACGGTAGTCCAAAAATCCATTAATCCCCCTCACCCACAAAAGCAAATCTGCTGACGAACTGACGGCTATATCGCCAACGAGTCAGTAAAACGCATTCAGCCCTGGATTAAAACTCAACGTTAACAAATGTCATAACTACCACCCTGAGTCAGGACGTTATATAACAAGAAATATCGGTTAGTTCCAAACTAAAGACAGACTCAAACCAGTACTTAAAGCAGCCTAGTTCTGGAAACTCATAAGACCCCCATAAAAAATCCAACTACGGCGGCTTCAGCCACCCACCCAGGCTTATTGAACTGGAAAAGCGGGACATCGCGCGAAAAGATGGCACAATGATGCCCCTTTGCCACCCTGCATGCCAAGCATCAGGGGCACAAAGGATCTCGCCAGATTGGCCAACAATGTTAAAAAAATTGTGACGCCTGCTTGAAAACCCGGGAAATGTTACCAATTGTCAGTCACAAATGAGAATCGGTGCTTTAACATCCAAATGTCAGCACCCAGCCGAGTCAAAGCATGATGCTTACAGGGAAATTAACGAATACCAGCCACAGCCACACAAAGGAGGTGACGGGTATTCTCACCATTGGGCGGACCCATAGTTTAGCTGAGGGTTTCAGGACATTAGTTGCAGGTTATGTAGCGCATGATATACCTGTTGACACTATGTGTTACAAAAACCTGTTTAGAAAAAACAAGGACTCCCATTCATACCGTGCAGTATTCATTGTCATTGACAGCCCTCAGGCGTTTGATGAAAGCATCGCCTTGGTGGAAAATATGCGTGCCGATAACCAGGCCCTTATTATCTTTGTAGCCATCACCGGCAAAGGCACCTACAACAAGATGAAATACTATCTTGCCGGCGCCGACCACTGCATTAAATTCAGTACGCTTCCTGAAGATAACCCGGACGTACTTTCCGAGTTTTTTAATAGCGCAGAATGGCACAAGCAGCACAACCTGCTCTTGGACCCGACGCGTATGTGCCTGATTGGAGACTATAAAAAGCTGGATGTATCGTTTCCGGAAATGAAAATTCTTGAAGCATTTTCCGAAACAAGAAACCAAATATTGAGCCATGATGAAATCGCCAGAATCATGGGGCTGAATATAACTTTTTATGACCCAAGAGCCTTGGAGAAATCTATCAGCCGCCTTCGCGGCAAGATAAAAGGCATGTATGGCACCAACGCCATTCAAAGTATTCGCGGGCATGGATATCGTCTTGTCAGGGGTCTGATCTCGACCGCCTGATAATTAATATGCAGGGAGTTATCGCATTATGAACGCAACGATGAGCGCGTCACACATCTATCGTGCGAGTCATTATCTGTCTCGACAATTGATCCTCACTCGTGACGACTGCCCCTTTGGCAGCGAAATCAGAATTCAGTTTGACGACAGTCAGGCTCATGCATCCGCTGCTGCACCGCAAGAGATGAACGGCATTTACAGTGAAGTGCTCATGCAGACCCGGCTGATCGCCTTTTCGTTAAAAGATCAAAATATATCCAGTAAAAACAAATACTTAAGCCATAGATTCGTTTGCGTTGGACAGTCAGATCTCACCGATTCTGCACTAACGGAAGAGTTGATACAGTCCAGCGACGCCCTGCGCAACTTTGGTCAGACACTGGTTATCGCTTTCAATGAGCTACCCCTTTCGGCGGTCAGCTTCATTGATAAAAAGAAAATCCTCAACAACGTATATCTGCTTAAAGATCACGGCGTAGAAATCGCGTTCGATGGCTATAACATCGCAGATGAAAGTATCGAAATATTTACAACCCTGAATCTTTTCGACTATATAAAGATCCCCCTTTCAGCCCTAGACTTGAGCCTTAAACTGACAGGCAACCCCGATTTATTCAACCGACTCCACGACCGCATGACCATGCTGACTCACACTACCAAAGTCGCCTTTATAGCCGACAGAGTAGAGCATGCTGCTAGCCATATACTGGCACGCGCGCTGCCATTTGATTACTTTCAAGGGAGCCATTACTCCCCTGCCGACAACCTATTAAACTAAAAACCGAGTGTGCCCCTTCAGGAGAGAGACATGGAAAGCAGTACACCCCTCCCCAGAAAATATTTTGTCGTCGTTACTCATAGTCCGGCATTACAACTTGAGCTTGAAGCATTACTATCGAGCGAGCGCTATAACTCATTCGGTACGCCACAGGCAAAGATGTTTGTCGAAGGTGTTGCCCTACCCTCTTCCGCCCCGAAACTCATGGAGTTTATTTCCCCTCACCTGGACAGGATTGTCCCTCCTGTTATCAGACATGATACACAGCGCATACTCTCGACATTCGAATCCGAGTGGCGAGCAGCCCAGTCCGATACACAGTTCAATAATATTTCCTCACTGGCAGATGAAGATCGGGATGACGCCCGGGATTCGCTCTCCAACGTGGCAGCGAGACCGCACTATCCTTATTCCGAAGCCTGGCGACTGAGCAATATCAATGGCGCTTTAATTAAAGATGATGTCGAGATTGTGTTGACTGGTCTTGAAGCCACACTGGTCAAAAAGATGCTGCACCATGATGACAGGGTAGTCAGCAAAGATGACCTTATTCGGAGCATTGGCAGAGAACCCGAACATTATCGAGGCCTGGAAATGTGCCTGAGCCGGCTACAGGAAAAATTTAAAAATGCCAGCAATGGCGAACGTCTTTTCCGAGCAGTCAGAAATCGTGGTTATTGCCTGATTCAAAAAATTATACGGGGAAAAAGCCTCACCTGAGTTAATGAAATGACCCCAATGGTAGTGCATACAAAAACAACAAAAGCACCCCACCATTTCACCCTCCAGCGCGTCTCGCCCCCCAGATAAACTCCGCCCTCTCCACCTTTGAATCAACTTACATTATCGACCATTTCTAACACCTCGCCCCCCCCAACATCATCGCCATATAAACAAACCACTCGTTAAAAGTCGTCAGACAGCTTTCTGCCCAATAAATTAATCTATTCACTGACGAGCGCGCCGCGCAGTGGCGTTTCGACCGTCAATGTTTTGCCCTCTTATAAAAATAATAATGTTTGTTACATCAACTTGGCTCTTGTCTGTCGACACGCGAATGGACGTATTTTGGGGATATCGCATGGTTAACAATCTTCGTATCAATCGAAATACCCACCTCAAAGGATTGACCTTCTGGGGACAATGGGCACTGGGTCAGGGCTTTGTTGTGGCCCTGTTGTTTCTATTGGTTTATTACCAGACCGGAACGGTAGAGTTCTATTATCGGGTGTGCGCAATTCTTGCTGTACTTGCCTCGGTACCTGCTTATACATGGTGCGGCGTCTATGCGAAGAAAGATAACTACCTTGAGGGATTGGGACGTTTGTTGATGGGCTGGACAATGACCCTGGCAGCATTGGCCTGTGTGGCGTTCATCTGCAAGGCCGATCAACTTTTTTCCCGTCAACTGATCCTCGTATGGGCAGCCTGCGGTTACCTCGGGCAGGCACTGTTGTACGTTCCGCTGCACGGTTTCTCGCAATACTATCAACGGTCACTTCAAAGCGAGCATAAAACCCTGATCGTCGGTACGGGTGAGTTGGCGCTGGGGCTCGCCAGGAAATTGCGCAGCCTTGAACACTTCCCGCTGGTGGGGTTGGTCAGCACCGACACCTCGCTCCCGCTGGCGATGGGCTCACCGCCGATCGTAGGTCCGCAGGAGCAGTTGCTGGAGCTGATCAAGGCCCACGACATCCGCCGTTTGTACATCACGCTGCCCCTGAGTGAAGCGGCAAAAATCGAAGCCATGTATATCGATTTGCTGGGGGCCAACGTCGATGTGGTCTGGGTGCCGGACTTGAACAGCCTGACGCTGCTCAATCACTCGGTAAGGGTCGTGGACGGCTTGCCAGCGATCTACTTGAATGAAAGCCCGTTGACCAGCCAGCCGACCGCCGCACTGAGTAAAAGCCTGCTGGAAAAGAGCGTGGCGCTGTTGGCCCTTGTTCTTCTAAGCCCGTTGCTGTTGCTGATTGCCCTGGCCGTTAAACTCAACTCCCCGGGGCCGGTGTTCTTCAAGCAGGACCGCCACGGCTGGAATGGCAAGGTGATCCAGGTCTGGAAGTTTCGCTCGATGCGCGTGCACGATGATCTAGAGGTCAAGCAGGCCAGCCGTAACGATTCACGAATCACTCCGGTGGGACGCTTTATCCGTCGCACTTCGCTGGACGAACTGCCACAGTTGATCAATGTGCTGCAAGGCCATATGGCCCTGGTCGGACCACGTCCCCATGCCGTTGCACACAACGATTACTACTCCGGGAAGATTCTCGCCTACATGGCTCGCCACCGAATCAAACCGGGGATTACCGGACTGGCTCAAATCAACGGTTGCCGTGGCGAGACCGACACCATCGACAAGATGCAAAAGCGTGTGGAGATCGATCTCAAATACATCAATAACTGGTCGTTGTGGCTGGATCTGAAGATCCTGGTGAAGACGCCTTTTACCTTACTGTCAAAGGACATCTATTGATCGCTTGAATCCCAGGCAACGCGAAATGACAAGGGGACGCAAGTCCCCTTTTTCATGGGCGTCTATTGGGCGCTGAGTTGCACTTACGCCCCTGCCACACCAGCCCCCTGATACGCGGCCACGCGAGTTCAAGCCGGGAGCCAAGTCAACCCCCGGCTTATCGTTGCAAGTGTGTGGGGATAACGCAGAGAACCCTGCGCAAGATGGCGCTGCTCACTAAAAGACCTTCCAGATAGCCCCCTTCCGGTCGACCGCGATGCGATCTACAGCGCTAATCGCCCTGCAGATCGCCCGCTTTCACTCAGTGATCTTGTCGAAGTTACGGTAGAACAAGTCGCTGTCACGGCTATCGGTCATGGAGTGCAGCCAGTAGCTGCGATTGAGCCGTGCACCGCCGTCCCGGGTCAGTGGCGACCAGACGATATTGGCCCGACGCATGGTCGACATGCTCATCAATTCGTCGAAAGGAATGGAGATGTAGATACCCTTGTCGAAACTGCCTTCGCCGTATTCCGCTTTTGTCGCGGTGGTCAGCGTGGCCCAGGCACCGAATCGCACACCATTGCGGAACTCCCGTGACAGATCGACTGTGGCGCCCCAATCCCGCGCCAGGTAACGGCCGACACTGACGGCTGCCTGGGTATCGAAAGGCAAGTCGGTATAACCGGTGATATGGCCGGTCACGGTCGAGTAATCTCGCAGGCCAAAGCCCTGGTTGAACTCGCGCTGACGCACATAGTTCAGGTCTGCACCCACCGACCAACGCTGGCCTGCCGGACGGAACAGTACCTCACCGCCCACACCGGCAAACATCGACTCCAGATAGCCGCCGTAGACCATGCCATACAGGTCTTTATCCAGTTGCTCGGCGTGGCTGAGCTGGAACGTGGGCATGGTGACGTCAGAGGTCGTCAGGTACTTGCGCAGGTCGGTCCGCACCCGGGGCAAACCACTTGGTGCGTCGTAGGTAAAGTTGTCGTAGTTGTTCACCAGGTTGGCGCTCAGCAGGCCGCTCCACCAGGTATTGCGCGTGAAACGATACTCGGCGTCCGCATCGGCACTCAGCTGATAGAGCAAACCATCAGGGCCGCCGACGTTCTGTTTGTAGCCCAGCCCGACACCATAGCTGAAGGTATCGCGCGCGGCGGTATAGAGCGTGGTCTCGGTGTGCGGCATCGCCCCGTTGACTTCAGTGGCGCGGTGCAAGGTTTGCAGCGGCTCCTCATTGTTGACCACTTCGCGGAAGGTCTCGCGCGGCACGCTGGTTTCTTCCAGCGGCATGTCGTACCGCTTGTTCACCAGGGTGAACCAGTCGATATCGTCGTTGACGCTGTTGTCCAGAATCCGGCTGGCGCGGCCGACGGCTTTGGCCGAATGGAAATAGTTCGTCTGCTCGCCGTACACAAACAACTCAGGGCCGCGCTGAGTGATGCGCTCGACTTTATAGCCGGCATTTTTCTGCAAGCGCTGGGACACATTGGCCCAGTTGACCTGATCCGGTGGAGTGGCGGGTGCTTGTGTCGGCAGACGCTCCGCTGGCGGATCGTAAGTCTTGGCCGGCGCCTTGCGGCTGACAAAGTTGGTGTGCAGGGTGATGCCGAACATCGCGGTATTGCCGCGCTCCCAACCCGCGCTGAGATCCACTGAATCGGTCAGCTTGAACACGGCGCCGATGTTGATGGGCGAGTCTTGCTTGATGGCGTTGTCTTTCGGCTCCTTTTTGTAGTCGTTGCCTTCGTATTCGAGCTTCAGGCTGAGCGGGTCCCAAGGTGTCTGGTAGGTCACGCCGCCAAACAATGAAGGTCGCCCACGGAAATAGGCATTGGTGTTGACGTCACCGGTGCCCTCGCCGTCCGGCCGGGTCTTGAAGCGATCAGCCGCCCAACCCAACGGGTTGTCAAAATCGCCTCGATTGCCGATGTATCCCCAGGCAATACCCGCGCTGAAATCAAAGTCGTCATAGCGTTTGTTAGCGACCAGGAATTCGCTGGAGAACAGACCGGTCCCCCCGACGTCCCGAAAGCCCAGGGCCAGTTCAGGTGCCCAGTGGCTTTCTTGCCACAAGCGGACCTTGAGGTCCACGGCCTTGTCCTTGTAACTCTGGTCGCCACTCAACGATTCGGGGCCATACCGGCGGTTAGTGATCGCGGTATAGCGAAACGAGCCTTCCAGCCATTCATATGGCTGCAATGAAACGCTGTAACGGGTATAGGGGTCGGTTCGACTGGCGTTCACACTCAGCTCGCCGGCCGGCGCCATTCGGGCCGTCGGCGTTTGCATCAAGCCGACGCCGCCGAAATCATTTTGAGTCAATCGCGGCTCTGCGTGAGCCAAACCACACGGCAACAACAGCACTGCAGCAAAACGTAAATTCAAGGAACCACCTCAGCCAGTTGCGTGGCAAGAAATTCGGCCAACTGCTGATTCAGTTCAGGTATAGGCGGATTAAGATCATCGGTTTTGACAGGGACGAGGATTTTGCTGCCGGCGGCAGGCACCTGCCCGCTTTCGCGATTCCACGGCGCAATGCCGACACGGCGGGTGACGCCATCGGGCTGAACAATCCAGAGGTAATCGGCATCGGCATCGGCCAGCGGTGAACACCTTTGCAGGTAATCGCGGGCCTCTTGCAGCGGGCGATAGGTGAGCCGGCACGGTTCGGCGACAGCGCCCAGCACTTCAACTACATCGGAACGCTTCGGGTAGATCAGGCTGTCGCCGTCATCGAGGCGGAAGTTGCGAGCGAAGCCGACCTCCACCGCGATCGGATCAAGGACCGCCACCTGGCGCCCGGTAACCGGCATGCGGCTGACTTGCTCGTACAACCGCAACGCCAATGCCGCCCGGCTGGGCCGATCGAACAGCAATGCGGTGCGTTGCAGCACCTTCAAGTCGAACAGGACCCCGGTCTTGAGTCGGGTCTGCTCCTCATGCAATGGTTGTCGCAGCCAGGCGGCCGCCAGCCAGTAGCTTTCAGGATTGGGTTGCGCCAAACGCATCACGTCCAGCACGCGCCCCCCGGGTTGCAGCTCGACCGGCCCCGGATTGCGCACATCGCCGCTGACGTTGACTGCCGCATTCACACCACAGGAGATCAACAACAGGCACGTCCATAACACCTTGGGAAACTTCAACGGACAGCCCTGCGCTCAGAGGTCAACTGCACGATCTTCACCCTGAGTTGCCCTGTCAGTTGCTGTTCACTCTGGAGGATGAAACCGTTATCCGGATCGACCCAATAATGATTGGTCGCGCGCAGGCCAATAGCCGGTGCTTCTATCTGCTCATCGACACGCAGCACGGCGTATTCCTTGTCCAGGATCCTGAGGGTTTCCATGGGTTTTCGGGTGAAGCGACTGCTCACGGCAACGCCCACTTCGTAACCTCGATAGAGATCGATCCAGCGCTGGCTTGTGTATCCATCCGGCAGTCGGTGAAGGCCTTGCTTGAACGGCGATTGCGCTTCGATACGGGTCCCGTCCAGGTCACCTTCAAAGCCCAGGCCGACAGTGCGAACCGCCAACCCGTCGCGCAGCAACAGCACCTGCTTGCCGGACGCGACCCAGTACTGCAAGTCGCCTCGCTCACGCACCATCGCCAACACCCCTTCGCCGGAAGGGGTCGTCAGCTTGAGTTGCGGATACTGAACCTCGGCCACTTGCGCCGGGGTCAACTCCAGATCGTCAGGCCCGGTGACCACAGCTTTGAAGTTCGCCAAGGTGGCCTTCATCAGCGGATTACATCCACACAACAGCAAGGCCGCCATCAAGCAGACGCTAACTTTCAACGTTCTCACAGTGGGACCAGACCTTATCTGCTGTTGGCTTCACTTAAGTTGTTTTGTGCCGCCGCGCCCATACCGAGAATCGAGGCCGATGGCACCAATTGACTGATGAAGCGGTTCCAGCGGGTGACGTTGGCAGGGCCTACGTAAACAATGTCCTGGGGACGAACATCGAAGTGAGTGGCAAGCGCCATGGCAGACGGCGACTCAGCTTGCAGTTGATAGATTTTGGCGGGTTCTACATCGAGGTTTTCCACGCCCCGGATGACGTACACGGCGTTGCCGTTCGAAGTGGTCTGGTTCAACCCGCCTACCGAGCCGATGACGTCGGAAAGATTCATGGTGCGGGTCTTGAACGTCAATGCACGCGGCTGATTGACCTCGCCCATCACGTAGATCTTCTTGCTGTCGTTGTACGGCAGATACAACTGATCGCCACCTCTGAGATAGACCTTCTGCAACTCGGCATTCTGTTGATTGAGCGCGTCGAGATTCAGCGGATAAACCCGCCCGTTTCGCGTCAACAGCAACCCGGATAAGTCCGCATTCAGCGGATCGACACCGGCCGAACCCAAGGCTTCAACCACGTTGAGCGGGTTGGTGGAAATCGCTTGAGGGCCTGCTCTCAATACGGCGCCCGACACCACCACTTTCTGACTGGCAAAGCGCAACACCGCGACATCCACTTGCGGGTCCGAGATGAAGGTCGACAACTTCTCGGCAATATCGGATCGCAGTTGCTGGATGGTTTTTCCGGCGGCCTGGACTTCTTTGATGTAGGGGTAATAAAGCGTGCCATCGGAACGAACAAGACGGCCGTTTGCATCGATCTGCTGTTGCGCGCCAGAAGGTGCGGTCAGCTCGGGGTGATCCCATACCGTGATGTACAAGACATCGTTGTTACCAATGCGGTATTCGTCGGGCGTGGTCAACAATTCCGGGGGCAATGACTCACGTACCTGAGTGGCCCTGTCCATGGCGATGAGCTTGGGGGTGATCGGAATAAGCTCAACCCGACTGTTTTCGCTGGCGCCTTCGCGAGTGATATCGCTGGTGCTCATATGTTGACCCGGCGAAAACATACAACCTTGCAAAGCAATACTTGCCAGCATTAAAAAAGGAACACTACGAATCATAATGGCACTACGCTATTCAAGGGCAAACCCAAAACAAGATCGCCCAGTGTTAGCCGGGCAATCTTGTGTGACACCTGCGGTATTTATCAGTTTGTGCCGGTGGTACCGGTAGTGCCTGTAGTCCCGGTACTTCCGGTCGTTCCACCATTGGAACTTCCACCGCTGTTAGACGCTGCAACGGCACCTGCAACCAACGCAGTGCTGGCCAGCGCCGCTTGTGCCGCCGTGACATCACCCAACACTTTTGTATCCAGTGCGAGTGGTGCTTCTAGCGCAAACGCTCCGCTGCTCATCATCGACAACACGGCAATTACCATCATCTTTTTCATATCAAACTCCTTCCTGCGTGTTCTTTATATCTACGGACTTGCGGGATGGGTTTCCAGTCAATTTTCCCGACCATAATTAACATCGCGTCCTGATATAACAGTTCAGCAGAAAAACCGGACACTGACGGCCTGTTTAAAGCCTTACTCGAGGTAGCCCCTGGGATGGTTCGATTGCCAACGCCAGGTGTCCGTCATCATCTCCTGCAAGTTCCGCGTGGCCTTCCAGCCGAGCTCCTTCGCCGCTTTGGAAGGATCGGCCCAACACTTGGCGACATCGCCCGAGCGTCGCGGCATCACGCAATAAGGCACTGGACGCCCCGAAGCCTGCTCAAAGGCCCGCACTACCTCCAGAACGCTGTAACCGTCGCCCGTGCCCAGGTTCCAGATATTGATTCCAGTGCGCGTCGAGATCGTCTGCAATGCCTTGAGGTGCCCGTCCGCCAGATCCACCACGTGGATGTAGTCGCGCACACCGGTGCCATCGACGGTGGGGTAATCGTCACCAAATATCGACAACTCCTTGAGACTGCCGACGGCCACCTGGCTAATGTAAGGCACCAGGTTATTGGGAATCCCGCTGGGGTCTTCACCCATGTGGCCACTGGCGTGAGCGCCGATCGGGTTGAAGTAGCGCAACAGCGCGATGCTCCAGCGCGGCTCTGCCGCACACAGATCCTGCAGCACGTTTTCGATGAACAGTTTGGATTGCCCGTAGGGATTGGTCGGCGTACCGGTAGGAAAATCTTCTCGAATCGGCATCTGCTCAGGCGCTCCGTACACCGTGGCCGATGAACTGAACACCAACCGGAACACGCCGGCCGCGGACATCGCCTGACACAGCGTAATGCTCCCGCAAACATTGGCCTCGTAATACTCAAGTGGCTTGCGCACGCTCTCGCCTACGGCCTTGAGCCCGGCAAAATGCAGGACAGCATCAATGGAATGCTCCTGAAAAATCCGGTCCAGCAATGCTCGGTCGCACACGTCCCCGCGAATCATTGACGCGGACTTGCCGCAGATGGCTTCAATGGCGTGCAGGGACGCGTCAGAGCTGTTGCACAAGTTGTCCAGCACAACCACGTCGAAGCCCGCTTCAAGCAGCGCAAGTGTGGTGTGAGAACCGATATAACCGGTTCCACCCGTTACCAGAATCTTCATAGAGCGGTCCATAGTGGGGTATTGAAGTGCTCAATTACAGGTGATGTTAAATGCGCACATCACCCATTGACGCCAAACACTTATTAGCACTTCAGAACAACCGACACTATTAACAGACACCGACTAAAATTAACTAAAAGCTATCAGCCCCGACAACTAATAACATTCACCCCACTCTACACCTGCTAATAATTGCCAATAAACCTCTACTCAGGTATTAAAGTACACCTCCGTAATACTTCAAAACTCACAGCCCTACTCGATATTGTTTTCCGTGTGGCTGTGGAATGACTTTTCAGGATATATCTATGATTCGTAAATGCTTGTTCCCCGCCGCCGGTTATGGCACGCGCTTCTTGCCTGCGACGAAAGCCATGCCGAAGGAAATGCTGCCAATCGTCAACAAGCCTTTAATCCAGTACGCCGTTGAAGAGGCACGGGACGCCGGTCTGCAACACATGGCAATTGTGACCGGCCGGGGCAAACGTGCGCTGGAAGACCATTTCGATATCAGCTATGAACTGGAACACCAGATTCGCGGCACCGAAAAGGAAAAGTTTCTGGCCGGCACCCGGGAGCTGATTGAAACCTGCACGTTCGCCTACACCCGTCAGGTCGAAATGAAAGGCCTGGGACACGCGATTCTCAGCGGTCGTCCCTTGATCGGTGACGAACCGTTCGCCGTAGTGCTGGCGGATGACCTGTGCCTGAACCTGCAAGGTGACGGCGTACTGGCGCAGATGATCAAGCTCTACAAAAAATTCCGCTGCTCGATCGTGGCCATTCAAGAAGTGCCTCGAGATCAGACTCACAAATATGGCGTGATCGCCGGCGAGTTGATTTCCGAAGGGATCTACCGGGTCAACAGCATGGTCGAGAAGCCGGCACCCGAGGACGCACCGTCCAACCTGGCGATCATTGGCCGCTACATTCTGACCCCCGATATTTTTGATTTGATTGCCGACACCCAACCGGGCAAGGGCGGCGAAATCCAGATCACCGACGCACTGATGAAGCAGGCGCAAAATGGCTGCGTGCTGGCCTACAAGTTCGAAGGCCTGCGCTTTGATTGCGGTGGTGCAGAAGGCTATATCGACGCCACCAACTTTTGCTATGAGCAGCTGTATCTCAACGGTCTTTGACCCACTCACTCACCCAGGCAGGCCACTATGACCACTGCAAAACGCTCGGTAGACATCGAACAGAAAGCGGGCAACGTCGGGGTGATGGCCTGGCTGTCAAAAACCCCATCGTTATCCTCCACTTCGGCGGCCTGGTTTGGCACAGCCTTGTTGGTTGAGCGCATCGGGGTGTTCCCCTCTTCGGGCGATATCCATCGCCCGGTCAGGGACCCTTTTGCACTCTTGAAACATCTGAAAAGTCTGTACGCCCACCAGGCCCTGGATATCGATGAACGCGACGGGCTAAAAGTGATTTTCAATGATTGGCGATTCCGGGTTCGCGTGCGCTATAGCGACCCGGCAATCATCATCAATATTGAAACGCGATGTGATCCTGACTTGATGCCTGTGAAAACCGCAGAGCTGCTGAGCCATCTGGAACGCTTTGAACGGTGAGTGATTATTTCAAAGCAGAACCACACTGACCCGACGACTCACTGACACCTCCGACAATCAGGCGATACACGTAATCGGCGATGAGCCGACCGCCCGAACCCGGGATGGGATGGATGTTGTCCGGGCCGATCATGGGGGTCGGCCCGCCACTGGCGTAGCGTTTGAAGTCGGGACCGAACGTGCATTGCAAACTCGAATACACAATGTTTTCCGAACGCGCCCAAGGCTCAAGCACCTGAGCGTACTCCGACATCGGATAGGCACTGGAGCGCGTTGTGTCCTGACGCAGGATGACGTTGATGCTCGCCGCCGGATGAACTTCGCGAATCATCCGCACCAACCCTTTCATGTTCTTCAGATAGTCCTGGGGCTTGACGCCAAACCCCTGGTCATTACCGCCTAACATGATCAGGTAAACGTCCGCCGGTATCTTGGAAACAACGGTCTTCCATTGGGTTTGCCATGGGCGGTCGTTCTTATAAAAGTCACCTGAGGCGGCGCCGGAAGCAGCGAGTTTGGAGACCCTGACGCCGCCCTGATTATTGGCCAGCCACAGACCAAACAACGTCGGCGCACCGCTCACCACTTCGAGCCTTAACGACCATTCATCATTGGCGGGGACGCTGAGTTGCACTTCCTGACCCCCTGAACCCGCCATCGTCAAAGGATGCCAGGTATCTGAAGGTGTCCACCGATAGCGCATCTCACTGGTTTTGCCATTGCCCAGGTAGAGCAACTTGGCGTCGGTAATGGTTGTATTGATGGTTGCTGTTTCTTTGGAGTCCACTTCAAGAAAAGCACCCGCCTGCCCGGTCACGGTGCGGCTGTCCGGACTCGCCTGGCCAAGACTGGAAACGTCCCAATCCCCACCGAAGTAGTTCTTGCTGCTGCGGGTGTATTTGAAATTCGTACCGCCAAGCGCGGCACCGTGATTGAACCCGACATAACCAGGCCCGGCGAAACCAAACTCTTTCGCCAGGTGCTGAGTAAGGGCATTGAGATAAAAGTCCTGCCCGGCGCTGTAACTGTCGCCTATCACCGAGATGGCCAGCACCTCCCCCGCTTTACCCTTAGCCATTGTGGAAAGCCGCTCGCGTGAACTTCTCACTTCGACAACCGGAGCAGGAACAGGGCGCACATCATCGACATCTACCATTGACTCATCCCTCTATCAGGAAGCCGGCTGAATGGGCACTCAGGATTGAGGCACCTTCAACCCGACCTCTGGAGTCTTTTTGCGGGTAACACGCTCGCCCAAAAACAGAACGGAAGTCAGGGTGAAACGGCTGAGAAAGTTCGACAACAGCACGGGCCCCAACAATCCGCACAGCACGCCGCCTGCGACCAGAACGCTGTCGTCCGTGACGCCCAAACGCCCCAAGGCAAACCGCGAACTGGCGGCAAACAGCACGTGAAAAAGGAAAATGGCGTAAGAATATCCACCCAGCCAGATCAGGGCTTTCGAACGCATGTCAGTCGACAGTAGCGCGACACAGGACATACAGCCAACGAGCAAACCGACAACGCTTCTACGATCGACAATGAGTTCGCGATCCACGGCGGCGACATAAAGCAGCACAGCCGATATCAAGACGAACACGACCGGCCCGATCACTTTCAGCGATTGCTTTAAAGCGCTGACCTTTTCGTGGCAAATCATCCCTGTCACGAAAAACGGCAACAAATAGACCGCGCCATTGATGCCAAACGCGTCAACCGGAAAAGCCGGCAACAAGAACACCAGCGCCGAAAACGAGAACAGCAGATACAGCCGCGTCGCCGCCTGCAACAGACCGCGCCACTGCAGAAAACCGACAAACATAAAGATGATGAAGACGGCCTGCAAAAACCAGAAATGGTTAACCGGTATGTAGAACGACAACAAGGCGTCGATTAACCCGACCTCCTTATTCACGCCTGGCCCTACAACCTGCAGCACCGAAAACGGAATACCGACAAAAAACAACGGCACGATCAACCTTCTCACCTTGCCAACGCAGTAAGCGGAGAAGTCATTGCCTCTGATTTTGTATATCGAATAGATGTAGCCCGATATGAAGGTGAACAGCGGCATCCTGACGTACACCATCGAATCCGCTAGCACCCGAAAAGGTGATCCCAGGTCAATTTTCAGTCCGCCGCCCAGCGGCCCTATCACGTGATAGAGCACCAGCAGCAGGCATGCCAGGCCTCTGAGCGTTTCTATTTCCAACGATTTTTTCTTGCTTTGCATAAACCACAAACCTCAGCTCAAGACGCTTGATTCAACCGACTCAGGTTTCCTTGAGCGCAACTGCAATCCCAGGCCCAGAAACAGCACCGGCACCACCATGGAGAAATGTCGGGCAAACGAGCCGAAGTCAGGCTCGAACAACCCCTGCACCAATAAAAAGGACAGTGGGATCGCAATCAGCTCTTTGACTTTCGGCTCGATGGTTGAGCCTTTGTAATGACTCGACGTCATCATTTTGAACATCAACAACGAGGTCATCATCATCAGGACGACGAAGATGATCTGCCCCAGACCGGAGAGCAGGATCAACTCCACCGGGAATGACAGCCTGAAAAAGATGCTCATCGAATCCACGGCCTGCGACACGAAGTCACCGCCGTTAATCCACGAAACGATCAACGACTTCGAGCCTTCTTCACCCAGCGTGCGCTGCTCATTGTTACTGGCGCGAATAGACGAAACCGAATAGCCGACCAGCAACTGAATGGCCGTCGCGATCAACAAATAGAACATGAACAACATCACGAAAAAGCTGAAACGCGACACATGCTTCTTCATCACGCACACGCCGACCCAGACCAGCGAAAACAATATCCAGTAGGGCCGGATCAGCACACCGTAAAACAGCGCAGAGAGGAAAAAGCCCGCGCGGTAGCGTTTCGAAAAGGAGAAAAAAAGAATCGCGATCACCGCTACCGAGACAATGATTTCCTTGGTCAGGTTATCGAGGAAAAACGACCTGACCACCCCCCACAGGCACAAGGTCAGGAAGATCGTTATCGGTATTCTTTTGAAGATGAAGATCGGGATAGAGGTCAGAAACAGGTTGCACAACATCCCATAGGCCCATGCATTGGTCAGGTTGATACCGGTGGGACGCAGCAAGTAGGCGGAGCACTCGTAAGAGGACCGGTCTGGTGAAAACGGATTCCAGAAATTGCAGTTGTCTGAACGAACGTATGACGTCCACAACGTCATGGCATCCGGGCCAGGATCGCGGTGCATCAGCAGCGGCATCGCAATAGACAGAAAAAGACCACACAGTAGAATCAGCAATGAAATGGGCGAATCGAGTTTTCTTCCGCGAAACTCTATGGACGGTAGAGAGATGGCCATTACAAGGCCCCCTTCGACCGGGCAAATCTGGTCAGCAAAGCAATGACGGCCAACTGCACCGTGATCGAAAAGACATTGCCCCACGCCGCGCCATAAATTGAATAGTGCTTGATGAGCACATAGCTGACGGGCAGTGATGCCACCAAACAGATCGCTGCACTGGCTAACGAAACCCGACTGTTCTTCGAGGCAATAAGACCGCCCCACACGATGTCGCCGACGGCGCGCAGGGCAAAAGAGAAAATCAGAATCGCTAAAATCCGGTTATCCGGACGCGGGACTGCTGCGTCCACGTAGTCGAGCAGGATGTTGAAGAAAGCATAAATCAGCACAGCCACCGCGCAGGAAATAATCAAAGAGCGCAGCACCCATTGATTAACGAACAATTGCCGGACTGTCAGCGCCTGCTGGTTATTTTTATAACGCTTGGCGAGCACGGGAATGCCCACCACTGCAACAACGGCGTAGGACAGTGCTTGCAACGTGTTGGCGGCAGACCAGGAGTAAACGTATTTGCCGAGGCTGGCATACGGCTCAATGTCCAGAATCAGAAATCGTTCAGCGTACTGACTTAATGCGATCAGCCCGCCTCCCAGATAAAAGGGCAACCCTGCCCTCCAGACCGAAACCGTGGTGACGGCACTGACGTCGCGGCCCTTATGAACGTTAACCACAATGAAGTAACCGGCCACGATGACCAACAGGTTGGTGGCCACCCACAACCAAAGCACACTGGCGATAGTGGACACTACGCCCGTCATCAGTCCGCCCACGGCAAGGAGCGCCCAGAGGCCGGTCTTGATGAAAAACAACAACGCCCCCCAGTTGGCCTTTTGTGCGGAAAAGACAAACGAGTTTATTTCGAAGGACAGATGCTCGGTGAGCAGCAACAGCGTGACGCAGGCGATCAACGCGGCACTCGCCTCAACATCGCTGAACAGTGAGTAGAGTGCGACCGTGACCACCGATAACAACAAACCAACGGCCAGGTACAGAATCAGTACCTTATCAACGACAAGCTTCGTACTGCCCCCCACGCTGATCAGCCGGTTGATTTCAGAACTGAACCCGACGCTGTAAAACTTGGAAGCGATCAATGAAGCGGCCACCACCACCCCGTAAAAACCCAATGCCTCATAACCCAGGTAATGCGTGATGGCCAACACCAGTAAAAACTTTGCGCCTAAAGCACCTCCGCGTAGCAACAGCCGAAATATCATCGAACGATCCCTTTGATGATCGTGTCCATCTGCTCCGTTTTGGCTTCGATTTCTTTGCAGGTGTCCGTCAGTTTTTTACCGAATCTGGACAACGCGTTCGGGGCGTAAACCGTGTCGATGATGGTGTCGACATTGATGTCCCCACCGTTGATCACCCAATCTTCCACGCCCATATCCTGATAGGCGCCAAAACCTTTGCGTTCATAGCTGATATGAAACGCAGGCACGCCGGCGAGTAAAGACTCGATGGCTCCGTGCAGCCTTACGGAAATGACCAGGTCGGGCTGATACTTGGACAGGGTCGCTTTCAAGGGCAAGAGGTCCTCGGTGATGCCAAGTTCCCGATAGAACGCCCCGTCATCGTTGCCACGGACGGCGCTTTGAACAGCGCAGACCACTTTGCTTTTCGCCCTTAGTCTCTTCAAAAGAAGCTTCAAGTTGGCAACGTAGGCGATCTTTTTCTCTTTGCTCCATTCCGGCGGCTTGCGTAAAACCACGCAGACCACGGCCGGCGATGACGCACAGCGGGTGAACTTGGGTTGCACCAGAATCTTTTTCGCCAACGCCTGGACCGCCAGGTCCGGCGCTCGGTAGACATTTTCATTGGATTGAAAAATAGCCGATGACCTGTTGTCCCGGACAAACACCGCATCGGCACTGGCATAGTGTTTTACGATCGCGCTGCTCTCACCGTGGAACGGGCCGATACTTTGCGGCAGGTAAACCGACGGCACCTTGCTCAAGATCGCCGTTTCGAGCTGTTTGGCGTGACCCAGCTTCAGCTTGATGTGTTCAAAGGCGCTCTTTGACCGCATGTACCCACCGCCCACCCCGACGATCAGATCGCTGGTGCTCAAGAGGTCGGCGAGTGGCGCGTAAGACTGTTTAAGGAAAACCGCTTCCTTCACGCGTCCCAGTCCTTTAGCCGCCATGACCGGCGCGTCATACCGCTTATAGGGAAGGTAACTGAATGATTGAGGGTCTGACGCAACGACATTGATTAATGTGTCGGCACCGAAGTTTCGCAGCACCAAGGCGATTGCCAGATCCACCAGGAGGCCATCACCGGAATTGGATGCACTGTAGCCATGCAAAATAGTTACGTTCATATCTTGATATCTACTTAATAAGTTTGAGCGGAATACACGTCATAGGTTTGCTGAATCATCAGCGTTGCGCTGAACCGTTCGCGCACCCGCTTGCGGCTTGCGGTGCCGAGTTCCAGCAACTTTTGCTTCTTGATGTTCACTAAGATGTTGCCGAGCGCCTGGTGATCGCCCGTCGAAAAGATGTAGCCCGTAACGTCGTGCGTAACCAGTTCAGGCAGCGAAGTGCAGTCGCTGGCAATAACGGGCACGCCCATGGCCATGCCCTCAAGGGGAACCATGGCAAAACCTTCCCAGCGGCTAGGGACTATCAGGGCATCGGCGGTTTTATAGAGGGCATTGACTTCGGCCGGGGTCACCCAAGGCAGGTATTCCACAGCGTCAATGACGGGGCACTCTACCGCCTCCTCATTCACGGCACTGCCGACCACCGTCAGTTTCAAGTCGGTGCGCTCGACTTCCGTGAATGCCTTGAGCAACACATCGAAGCCCTTCTGATAGTCCAGTCGCCCCACAAATAAAAGTTGAATATCCGTGCACTGACTGGACAGGCTCTCATCGTTTTTATAATGAATGCCGTTGTAGATCAGTTTCATACGGTGGCGGTCGATACCAAACGAGGCCGCTTTATCCAGTTCATACTGGCTGACACAGATAATGACATCCGTGACTTTTTGCAAAAGCCGCTCAATCAGTGAATACACTTTCTGTTTGGCGGGAGAACTTTCCATCAAGAACGAAAACGCGTGCGGGCAGTAGATGATTTTCGGAGACCGCCAAGGGCGCAAGATCAGACACACGCATCGGCCAATGACCCCGGAAAACGTGCTGTGCAAGTGCACGACATCCGGTTTTTCCTTGAAGATCACTCGAATGAGTTGCCAGGCAAACCGCAGCAGCGACACGACATCTCTCTTGTTTCGGGAGAAGGTCCTGATGTCTTTTTCATCAATGCCATGCAGTTCTTTTTTCTGGTCGAACGGAATCAAATACACCAGTTCATACTGTTGGGCGTCGCCCTTGGGAGGGGTTGATATCGTCCGGATGACCGTCGCAACACCACCTTTAATCGTTTCCGCCACATGTAGTATTTTTTTCACAGTTCACCCAACTCCATTATCGTAGTCGCAAGGCAACAGGGACCGGAGAATGGTTAGTCCACTCTCAGTCCATTACCTGGCAAATAGAACTCGCATTACGACTTGTCAGAGGCGTACTCGTAGTTGTAATAGCCATAACCGCCATTACCGTAATAGCTGGACGCTCGCTTCTCGACACCGTTGAAAATCGCGCCTTTCAATTCGATGCCGTTTTGAGCAAACCGACGAATCGTCAATTCGATCTCTTTGGCTGGATTGACACCGAAGCGCGTCACGATCAGATTAATGGCGGCTTCACGGCCAACGATGGCCGCATCGGTCACGGCCAGAAGAGGCGGCGTGTCGATGATGACCACGTCGTAGAGTTCGCTGAGCTCGGCCAGGAGTTCTCTGAAGTTGGCATGCATCAACAGTTCGGACGGGTTGGGTGGTACTTGCCCACGACTGATGAAATGCAGGTTATCGACTTCGAGTTTATTGATCGCTTGCTCGATACTGCAGCGCTTGGTCAACAGATCGGACAAGCCATTGCTGATCGGTGTCGCCAAGGTCTTGTGCAGATGACCTTTGCGCATATCGGCATCGATCAGTACGACCCTCTGCCCACTTTGAGCGATGACCGCGGCCAGGTTAGAAGAGACAAACGTCTTGCCTACCTGGGGGCTCGGACCGGAAATCATGATCCGGTTGTTGGTCGCATCCAAGCCTGCAAAATGCAGACAAGTTCGCAAGCTGCGTATCGATTCGATGGACAGGTCAGTAGGGTTACGCAGGGCCAATAGAAAAGACTGGCTGTTGGCGCTGTCGCCCAGCCGGACTTTTTTAGTGTCCTCTTCTTGTTGCAGGGTGCTGTAAGGAATGGAGGCATAAACGGGCAGACCCAGTTGCTCGATGGCTTCCGGCCCTTCGAGTCCTCTGCTCAGCGATTTGCGCACTAACACCAGCGCTACACCGACAAAGCCCCCCAGCAAAGTCGCGATCAATACGATCAGGGCTTTGCGAGGTTTGACCGGGGTGGTGATGTCGACATCCGCCGTATCTATCAACCGCGCATTACCGACCGCCCCTGCCCTGACGATGTCGAGTTCCTGGGATTTGTTCAGCAACTGGGTATAGATTTGTGTCGCCACTTCCACATCACGGGTCAGGTTCAACAGCTCCTGCTGTGTAGCCGGAAGCCCCTGGACTTTCTTTTCCAACCCTTGTCGCTGTTTATTCAAATCCCCCATCTGCGCCATCAATGCGCGGTAGGCCGGGTGCTCTCGGGTGAACTTTCGATCCATGTCCGCTTGCTGGAGTTTCAGATCCGAGATGCGCGTATCCAGCACCACCATCTGTTCCAGCACAGACTTGGTTTCGAGGGAGATGTTGACTGTGTTTCCGCGGGTCTGATAGCTGTTCAGTGCGTTGCTGGCTTTGACCAGGTCTTCTTTGACTTGCGGGAGTTGTGCCTGAAGGAACTCCAGACTCTGGGCAGCCTCGGCAGAAGTACGTTGCACATTCTGCTGCACATAAAGCCTTGAGATCTTGTTGAGAATCTTCACCGCCAGGGTGTAGTCGGTGCTGGCCAGGGCCAGACTTATAATGCCCGACTCTTTACCTTGCTCGGAGACATCAAGGGCGTCCTGGTAATTCTGAATGGTGACAATGCGTGGATTGCGCACGACTTCAAATTTAGTGCCCGGATTCGCGGCCATGCTCGCGATAAGGATCTCGACACCCTCCTGCGCGATGGCTTCGCCTGCGGCACCTTTGGCTAACAAACCGCCGTTGTCATCGTAGAGCTTGAATCGATTTTTCTCTTCGGCGACCAGCATCAATTTCTTGCCCAGCAGTTCAGCCGGCAGATCGAGCTGTTCGATATCAAGGCGCTCGCCGCCCCATGCAAAACTGTTCATGCCAAAGCGCGGTGGCGAGACACTTTCCGTGGGGCTGCTTTTATAGCGCCGAGAAATAAACCCACCAACGACGGGAAAGGTGTTGGGTGTAATCACAATATCAAGATGCAGATCATCGACCGTTTTACCGATGACCGCGCGAGACTTGATAATGCCGATCTCGGTCGCCGCCGGTGATTGTCCACCGAGCATGCTGCTGATATCCGAGAACCCCAGCATGTCGTTCTTTTTCGGCTCGACCTGGACCAAGGCGTTCGCCAGATACACGGGCGGCGATAAAATCGAATACGCGGCACCGGTCACCATGAACGCCCCGGTGATGGCACCTATTAACCATTTATGGTCAATCAATGTGCCTAATAAACCGAGCAGATCAATCTCGTCTCTGTCTTTATGCCGGGTGCTGATTACTGACGGTAACTGCATAAGGTCTATTCTTTTACCATTATTACTAATCTGAAAATCATCCATCAACGTCCGAGGCGCTGCGCCCATGAGCAAACGGCATCTTCAATCAATGCATGGGCATGGACAAACGCAGCTTTTCCTTGACGATACGGGTCCTTTATTTCGCGTTCGCTCTGCCACTTCCCCAGAAGAAACACTTTGCCCCTGGCGTGTGATGCAATCTTTAGTACGCCCTGTACATGCTCTTTTTCCATGACCAGAATGAGGTCTGATTCATTGACAATGGCGGGCGTAATCTGCCGCGCTTTAAACCCTTGGTCTTCGTGCCCCTGTTCTTCAAGAACCCGAAGTGCGTCGGGCTCCATAGACTCACCCACCCGCGCGCTCAATCCCGCGGAGGTCACCGAGATACCTGAAGGTTGCAGCGCATGGCGTAGCAACAATTCAGCAGTAGGACTTCGGCAAATATTGCCGACACAGACCACAAGAATCTTTCTGAACAAGGCTACTCTTCCCGTGTAGTGTCGATTCGGCCCACGTATAGCGAGGATATAAGTGAACCAACAAGACCGTCCCGTATTCAGAGAGGGACCCATCATGAAAATACTTTCGTATTAAATACCACGACACACAAAAAACGACCAACCAGAAAACCGGACCATAAATAACACTCGCGAAATGGAAGTTATTTATCCGACCAATATTAACAATGGGCGTCCGGGATGGAAGATTGATGATATCGCTGTATTAACTGACTAATGCTATGTTCCCCTGTCCCTACCCGGGACGACTACAGGAATTTCCCGTTATGCCCTCCACGTGTTTTCGACTGATTGCCACTTCAACACTATTTATACTTGGCGCCTTCAGCCCTGTTTACGCCAGTCAGGCTTTTTCAGCGCTGGCCCAGGACAACAAGACAATAGGCGTTCAGGTGAAGATCCAGAGTTTCTCGACGGCCGACGCCCATCAGATCAAGGCCTCAGGGTTCGGATTCGTGCGCCTTGGCGTATGGACGAACAGCCTGGGTAACCCGGCGTATCAACAGCAGATCAATGAAGCTTTCGCGGCTGCCAAATCCGCCGACCTGCCCGTATTGATGACCGTTCGCTCAACCAAAGCGTTAACCCACAAAACACAAAGCAGTGGCAGAGATCTCGCCGCTGCGGGAGACTCATTCGCCAACTCGGTCATCGGTCTGGAAAACGCCTTCAGCACGCAGCTTGTCGCCATTGAAATCTGGAATGAACCAGACTTGCCAAAATACTGGCCTACCCAGGATTTTGAAGGAACGTTTGTGCCGTTCATGAGCGCGGTATGCAACGCGTTACAAAAGCGGGATCACTCAACACCCCTGATCGGGTTTGGATTCGCGAAGGCGCCCACCAAAGACTCCAAGGCGACCGTCGCACTGACTGAAATCCAGAAAGAACACCCACACTGCCTCAGTGCTGTTTCTTATCACCCGTATGGCATGTCGGGCGCCGAGATCAGCCGTGCTCAAGCGTTTATCCTTGATAACTTCCATGTACCGGGGGTCATTACCGAATGGGGAGTGCCATCACTCAGTTCCATCGGAGGCACCGCCGGACAAGCATCACGGATTACACGATTCATCTCGGATGTCAAAAAGCTGAATATACCGCTGACCTCCCTGTACGAATGGAAAAACAGCGACTCTGGCAGTAATGATCGCGAGCGAAGTTTTGGATTAAAGTCGTCCAATGGAACATCAAAACCTGCGGAAGCCGCCGTCAAAATGTTATTGAAGTAACCCTGTCGAATGACCTCGCACACCGTTAACAGGGGCTTTTATTAATCCATGCCGTATAACTCGCGGCGTCCATTGCCAGTGACTCCTCCACAAGCACCTCGAACAATACGACTTGCGCGTCAAACCGCAGGTCATGTTTGGACTTCTGTGAATCGTTCATTTGTGCCATCAACACGCGAGTGACTTGACTGGGCATGCTGTGTTTCACTCGATTTAGCCAGCCGGGAATTTTCTTTGCGGCTTTCACTTGTCCCATTTCAACCAGCCCCGTCATATTGTCCGGATGGTTCTTCTTTGATGCGGCCATCAGCTCTTCAAATACTTCGGTCAATTTCTTCAAGACATAACCGAGAATAAAGTCATCGAAGGCCTCCACAATTGCAGACACCCGCTCCCCTTGTGAAGTCATTTCCCCATCCAATACCTACATTTATCCGCGCCACATTACACGCCATCCGAGCAGCACTAATTGACATCTTATAACGGCTGAACTTGACCATTTTTAACACCGGTTGGCGCCCGAATGCAGGCTTACCAGCTCAGGCGCCAGAGTTGCCACAGAGCCGTCAACGGTCAGTTGCTTTGAACCTGCGCGCGGTTTTGGCATCGTATTTACCGAGACCCGCGCCCCACCTTTCAAACATCCGTTTTCCGGTTGTTGCCAACGGGGCCATCGATACGTACATGCGCCCTTGAGTGGCTGTCAGCGCTCGGGTAATGTCATTAGACCCATAGGACAGAGCACGCCCATGACTTCCAAGCTGGAACAACTCAAACAAATGACTACCGTAGTTGCCGACACCGGCGACTTCGAAGCTATCGCTCGCGTAAAACCCGTCGACGCTACCACCAACCCTTCCCTGCTACTGAAAGCGGCGGCCATTCCCGGTTATGCCGAGTTGCTGAACGCCTGCGTTCACGACTGCCAGGGCGATGTGGGCCTGGCCAGCGACCGCTTTGGCGTGGCGGTAGGCCAGGAAATCCTGAAGGTTGTACCGGGCCGCATTTCCACTGAAGTGGATGCGCGCCTTTCGTTCGACACTGACGCCGTATTGAAGCGTGCGCACCGTCTGATCGAGCTGTACGACAAGGCCGGCATCGGCCGCGACCGCGTGTTGATCAAGATCGCCTCCACCTGGGAAGGCATCCGCGCCGCCGAGAAGCTTGAAAAGGAAGGCATTCAGACCAACCTGACGCTGCTGTTCTCGTTTGCTCAGGCGGCGGCGTGCGCTGACGCCGGGGTGTTCCTGATTTCGCCGTTCGTAGGCCGCATCTACGACTGGTACAAGAAAGCCAACGGCAACGACTACACCGGCGCGGATGATCCGGGCGTGCAGTCGGTGACGCGCATCTACAACTACTACAAGGCCAATGACTACAAGACCGTGGTCATGGGTGCGAGCTTCCGCAACCTGAATCAGATTGAGCAGTTGGCCGGGTGTGATCGCCTGACCATCAGCCCGGACCTGCTGGAAAAGCTGGCGGCGGACACTGGCAAGCTGGAGCGCAAGTTGGCCCCGGGTCATGCGGGTGAGGCGCGCTTGAGCCTGAATGAAGCGCAGTTCCGCTGGTTGTCCAACGAGGATGCGATGGCGACCGAGAAACTGGCAGAAGGCATTCGTCAGTTCGCTCGCGACCAGGAAAAACTCGAAGCACTGCTGCAAGCCAAGCTTTGATCTAGTCCAGCGCAACGCAAAAAGGGCGAACCCTTACAGGTTCGCCCTTTTTCATGCTTTGGATTCGGGTGTTCGCCATGCCGCCATCGCGAGCCTGCTCGCGACGGGGCCCGTCTACTCCACATCCATTTCAGTGATCAATGACGCTCTAAAGCATTCACCAGGTCATGGAAAGCTTCACGATTGGAGTCGTTCAGGCCCATGAGGATTTTGTGTGCCTCAAGCACTTTGATCCGCACGACTTCCTCGGACTGATCCTGATCTGGCAGGTCGGTCAGGCATTCAGGGCATGGGATCGGGCGGTCAACAATGTTGAACACTTGCTCGAAGCCCATGGACTGCAGCAGACGGGTGATGTCTTCGTGGGTGGTGACGACGGTCGGCAGCAGGCCGACCTTTTGCCGCGACAGGATCGACAGTTTGGCCAGCAGGCCAAGGGTGGTGCTGTCGATGCTGCGGGTTTCGGTCAGGTCGATCACGATCGCGTTGAAGTTCAACGCGGTGAAGATCCGCTCAATAGTCGCATCCAACGCCGAACACAGGGTCAGGCGAACTTCACCGACGAACTTCAGGACGAAGGTGCCATCCTGCTCGGCGAACTGGATTCTACCGGTACTCATTAAAGATTCCTGCTCAACACCAACAGGGCGATATCATCCGGCATCTCCCCTAGCGTGGCCAATCCAAAAACCTGCCGCAGACCATCCAGGCTGCCGCCCGCTGCCTTGACCCGTTGGGGCAAAGCCGCTTCTTTTTCTTTGAGTGTAGGCTCTGGCAAAAGGTCCAGAATGCCATCGGACATCAGCGTCAGGCTGAACGTCGGCGGCAGCTCCAGCACGTGATCTTCATAGGTGGCTTCATTGAAGAGGCCCACCGGCAGACCACGACCTTCCAGATAACGAACACTGTCTGGCGTGTACAACACAGGCAACGGCAAATGACCACCGATGCTATAGGTCAACAAACCTGTCTCCTCGTCGATGACACCACCGACCATTGTGACGTGTTTACCCAGCTTACAACTGATCAGGCCTCGGTTGATATGACCAAGGACCTCTGAAGGCTTGAATTCCGGCAACGTGCCGCTGCGCTTGGATTCGAACAGCAAGCGCGTTGTCATGAACTTCAGCAGCACGGTGACGAAGGCTGAAGAGGCGCCATGACCGGAAACGTCCGCCAGGTAGAAAGCTACCCGACGCTCGTCGACCCGAAAGTAGTCAACGAAATCACCCGACAGGTACAGCGACGGGATGATCTGGTGGGCGAACTGGAACTCGTCGATGGTCCAGGGGCTCACCGGCAGCATGTTCATCTGTACCTGGCGACCGGCGTTCTGGTCTTCCTGGAGCAGGTTCAGGCTGGCAGCGAGCTCCCGGTTGGCCTTTTCCAGCTTCTCGCGGTAGCGCTGGTTTTCCAGCAGCAGGCGCGCACGATCCAGGGCACGGCGCACAGAGTGCTCGAGCACAGCCAGATCTTCGAGAGGCTTGATCAGGTAGTCCGCCGCGCCCAGGCGCAGGGCCTCGACCGCGTCGTTCATCACACCGGCACCCGAAACCACAATCACCGGGGTTTGCGGCGACAGCTCGGTGACCTGGCGAATGAGTTCGAGTCCGCCCATCTGCGGCATGCGCAGATCGCAGATGACCAAGTCGGGCTTGTCTTGCTCGAATACCTGAAGACCCTGCTGGCCATTGCTGGCCTGCAGGACACTGAAACCACTGTCTTCCAAGTAGGCCGCGAGGCTCGCGCGCACTACTTCGTCATCATCGATTATCAGCAGCGTGGCACTGGTTTTTGGCATGTGGGCAAACGGCGCCAGAATTAGGTTGGCGTAGCAGGCACAGGGTTTAGCCCGGCTCACACTACTGGATTCGCTTTCTAGCCTCTCTACTGCACCGTTTTCGAGCGTTTGCCCTACACACAGGTACACCAGAGGTGCCCTTCTAAGGCGCAGACGGTACTCCCATCCGCGGGGCGTTTCAAGCTCACGCCGATGGTCGCTTGACGTCTTTACTTGTCAAATCACCGGGAGTTATAAGAACAGGCAAAACCGTAACCCAATGAAAGGATGAAGCCCATGAGTCAAACCGATCGGGACTACAGCGAAAAGCGCGATTTCATCCGCATGCGGGTCGATGCCGATGTGTCGCTGATTCACGAAGGCGATGAGGTGCCAGCCGTCTGTATAGACCTTTCCAGCAGTGGCATGCAGGTTGAGGCACCCCGCTTGTTCAAGGTCGGTGACCGGCTCAGCGTGCGCATCGATTCCGATCACGTAGCGCTCAAAGGGCTTGAAGCCGACACCGAAGTGGTATGGGTGAAAGAACAGGACGGTGGGAGTCAGAAACTCGGGCTTACAATCTTGAAGATGAAATAAGCCCGGATCCAAACGAAAGAAGGCGGCCGATTGGCCGCCCTCTTCATTTTATGGGGTCGAGATCAAAAATCGTCTTCGACCTGGCCGTCTTTGACTTTGAACTCGCGGTTCTGCAAATACGCATTGCGGATGAAGGTGTATTTGTCGCCGCTGATCAACTTCTCGCTCGACAGCAAGCTGGCGCGAGTGTCGACGATGTTCAGGCCGAAGATCGAGTTACGCACGGGCACGTCGTTGATATAGCGGTACGGGCCGGTGTAGCCGTCGACGTACCTGGATGGCGCATCACGCAAGGTGCTTGGGCCCAACAGCGGCAACATCACATACGGACCGCTGCCCACGCCCCAGTAACCGAGCGTCTGGCCGAAGTCTTCGTCGCTACGATGCAGGCCCATTTTAGTGCCGACGTCGAAGAAGCCCAGCAGGCCGAAGGTGGTGTTGAAAATCAGACGCGCCGTGTCGACGCCTGCGGCGGCAGGTTTGACCTGCAACACGTTGTTGGCGAGGTTGGTGACATCGCCGACGTTGCGAAACATGTTGTGAATGCCGTCTTCCAGAAACTGCGGCGTCACGAACTCATAGCCTTGAGCGATTGGCTTCAGTGCGTAAGTGTCGACGAAGTCGTTGAACTGGAAGATAGGACGGTTGACGCTTTCACAAGGGTCTTCTTCCGTGGCAGCCTGGGCTGCGAACGGAACCAGCAACACGCTGGCACACACACAAAGCTGAGCTAGACGATTGCTCCAGCGCATAGAAAACTCCTTGGATTGTACTGGCATGGGCGCTTGGCCCAGGCGGTAAGTTGGCTAGTATAAGACGGAAAAGCCGGTTTAGGGCAGCCTCGCACGTGATCACCTACGGATGATTCGTCCTGACTGAGAGCGCTTCACATCAGTGTCATGCAACTGTCACCGGCAGCACATAGCCTTGTCGCTATTTCAGGGACGTTGATATGCCGCACGCCGAAGCCTTGCCCGTTGCCGCACCTAGCCTGACCGCCGTACTGTTCGGGCTCAGTGGTTGCCTGGTGGATTTCGGCTCCCGGATCCGCCAGAACGACACTCACACGTCCGAGCACGCCGATGTCACGCCCGGCGCGCTGGACAGTCTGAACAGTTTGCAACGCCAGCAGATTCCTTGCGCCTGGCTCGACGAGTTGCCCCCCGCCCTCACCCATTCCCTGGCCAGCGCGTTGCCTTCGTGGATCAAATCTTCGCAACACCCTGCAACAATCAATCCGTGGCCCGCCCCGAACGCTTGCTGGCAAGCGTTGATGGCCTTGAATGTCGAGCAACTGGATGGTTGCGTGCTGGTCAGCGGTGAACCGCGATTGCTGCAATCGGGGCTGAATGCCGGGTTGTGGACGATCGGCCTGGCGTCCTGCGGCTCGCTCTGCGGGTTGGCGCCCAGCGAATGGCAGGCCTTGAGCCAAAAGGAGCGCGAACACCTGCGTGGTAAAGCGACCGTGCAATTGTTCAGCCTAGGTGTGCATTCGGTAATCGATCACCTCGGAGAGCTCGACACCTGCCTGGCGGACATCAGCCTGCGTCGGCTCAAGGGCGAAAAGCCCTGATCGAGATCATGCAGGTTGCGCGGGAGTGGATTAATCTAAAGGCAAGCCATAGACCTTTGGCACGCTGCTGCGGTCTATGCCAGTGCCTATCGATAAAAGGAAGAACGCCATGCCTGCCCGCGAACTGCAACAACAGCTCAATACTCTGCGCGAGCAATTGGAACAGAATCCACCGCTGACGGAAGCCGAGCGCGAAGACCTGCACGCGCTGATGCAACAGATCGAATTGGAGCTGGAGCTCGAAACCAAAACCCAGGACACCAACCTCGCCGACAATGTGAACCTGGCTGTCGAGCGCTTCGAAATCGAACACCCTACCCTTGCCGGCACCTTGCGCAACATCGTGCAGGCCCTCGGCAATATGGGGATCTGAACCCGCCAGATGCAAAAAAGCCCCGCTATCGCTAGCGGGGCTTTTTCATATCTGCAATTTGCAATGCAATCCACCTGTGGGAGCGAGCCTGCTCGCGATGAGGTCGGCACATTCAACATTGATGCTGTCTGACACCCCGCCATCGCGAGCAAGCTCGCTCCCACATTAGATCTTCATTGGCGGACCAGGCGGTGGTTCGGCAGTTGCACTTCTTCAGTACTGCGATACGGGTTGATGTCCAACCCACCACGCCGCACATACCGTGCATAGACCGTCAACTTCTCCGGTTTCAGCAACCGCTGCAAGTCGAGGAAAATCCGCTCCACGCACTGCTCATGGAAGTCCGAGTGCTGACGGAAGCTCACGATGTATTCCAGCAAACTCGCGTGATCCAGCGCCGCGCCACGGTATTCCACCGCCACGCTGCCCCAGTCCGGCTGGCTGGTGACCGGGCAGTTGGATTTGAGCAAATGACTGTGCACGCTCTCTTCGACAATGCGCGAATCATCGCAACGCAGCAGCTCCGGGCGCGGATGTTCGTAGTTGCTGACGCTGATGTCCAGGTCATCGATGCACACACCCGGCAACGCCACGACGCCTTCGGCTTCGACATCCTTGAGGCTGCGAATCCGCACGCCAACCGGCTTGCCGGCAGCGGCCGACAGGTCTTTGCCCAGCGTCGCTTCAAGGGTCGCGGTATCGGCAAACGGCGTCTGATTCAACGAGTTCAGGTACAGCTTGAACGACTTCGACTCGATGATGTTCGGCGAATCCGCCGGGATGCTGAATTCGCCAATCGCCACCACCGGCTTGCCCGACGGCAACAGCCACGACAGCTCGAAGCAGTTCCAGAAGTCCACACCCTTATAAGGCAGGGTTTGCGCCGTCAGGCCCAACTCCGCCCATTTCGCGGTGCGCGGGATCGGGAACAGCAAGGACGGCGTATAAGTGGCGATGTATTCGCTGGATTTGCCCAGCGGCGAGTGTTCGGCTGCGGGATGCATGGCGGAAACCTGACTGAAGAATCAGCGGATTCTACCAGCCTTTGCGCCCGCCTTTGAGTGCTTACTGACTGACAGTCAGTTTGCCGACCATGCCCGCCTGATAGTGGCCTGGAATATTGCAGGCAAACTCCAGGTTGGTGGCCTTGGTGAAGGTCCAGGTCAGCTCGGCGGTTTTGCCCGGCTCAACGAGGACGCTGTTCGGGTCGTCATGTTTCATCATCCCGTGGTCCATGCCAGCCATCGAACTGTGGTCCATTTCCTTCATGCCTGTAGGCGTGAGCATGCCGCTCTGCTGCATCTTCATCATTTCCTGCTGATGATTGGCATGCATCGCCGCATCGCCCAGGTTGAATTCGTGCAACAACTGGCCTTTATTCACCGGCACAAAACGAACCGTCTCACCGGCTTTGATATCGATCGCTTTGGGGGTGAACGACATGTCGCCCATTACCACCTCGACACTGCGGGTAGCCTTGGCTGCCGGGGCCGGTTGACCGAAATCGTAGGTATGCGCCGGCGCTGCCCACACCGGCGAGCTCAGTGCCAGCAAGCACGCGGCCAGCCCCAGAGATTTGCGCAAAAACATAGTCGTACTCCAACGAGATAAGGTTCAGCCTGTGGAAAACTCTAAACTGTTGCCACTGCCCGCAACCTGACAGCCAGATTACAACTTTGTCAGGTTGACCTGTATTAACGCTGCCCACGGTATAAAGCGTTCGTTCCACTTGCCTCGAGTTGCCCATGAAGCTGCTGATCGTCGAAGACCAACCGAAAACCGGCCACTATTTGCGCCAGGGCCTGACCGAGGCCGGTTTCAACACCGAGCTGGCGGCCGACGGCATCACCGGGCAACAACGGGCCTTGAGTGGTGACTACGCGTTATTGATCCTTGATGTGATGCTACCCGGTCGTGATGGCTGGCAAATCCTGCAGGCGGTGCGTGGCGCCGGTCTCGATACGCCAGTCCTTTTTCTGACGGCGCGAGATGCCGTTGAGGACAGAGTCCACGGCCTCGAACTCGGGGCGGACGATTACCTGATCAAGCCGTTCGCCTTTTCCGAATTGCTGGCGCGGGTCCGCAGCCTGTTGCGACGCGGCAGCGCTACGCCTCAGGAAACCAGCCTGCAACTGGCCGACCTGCGCCTGGACTTGATCCGCCGTCGGGTGGAGCGCGGCGGTCAGCGCGTCGACCTGACTGCCAAGGAGTTCGCCCTGCTGGAAATGCTCCTGCGGCGCCAGGGCGAAGTGCTGCCCAAATCACTGATCGCCTCCCAGGTCTGGGACATGAATTTCGACAGCGACACCAATGTCATCGAGGTCGCGATCCGCCGTTTGCGCCTGAAGATCGACGATGAATTCCCCAACAAGCTTATTCATACCGTGCGCGGTATGGGTTATGTCCTTGAAGAGCGCCCTGCCTGATGCGTCGACTCTCGCTGAGCAGTCGTCTGGCGCTGCTATTTGCGGCTTGTACCGCCGTGGTTTCATTGTTTGCCGGGGTGCTGTTCAGTCGCGCCAGCGAGGCGCACTTCGTCGAACTCGATCAGCAGTTGCTGGACGGTAAATTGATGGATTTGCGCCGCGCGCTGCACGACGTTCAATCGAGTGACAGCGAAGTCAGACTGGCGGATGAATTGAATCGGCAGGTGGACCTGTCGCTGCGAATCACCGGCAACGATGGCCAGCGCTGGTATGACAGCTCGGCGCGCCTGCCGGAAAAGCTCCCGCAAAAACCGGGCATATCCACGCTGAACGACAACGGCACCGATTACCGTGTGCTGAACGCGCCGTTGTTTGTCGACCGGCCTGACTCACCGCAGTTGACCTTGCTTCTGGACATCACCCATCACCAGCACTTTCTGCAACGCATGCAGCACCTGATCTGGCTGACCGTCGGCTTGTCCGCCCTGGCCACCGCGCTGCTCGGTGCGTGGGCGGCACGCAGTGGTTTGCGCCCGTTGCGACGCATGAGTGCGATCGCCAGCGGCGTTTCGGCGCAATCGCTCAATGCCCGACTGCCCGAAGAGAATATGCCGTCGGAACTCAAGGAATTGGCCCACAGCTTCAACGCCATGCTCGGACGCCTGGACGACTCTTTTCAACGGCTCTCGGCGTTTTCCGCTGACATCGCCCACGAACTGCGCACGCCGCTGTCGAACCTGCTGACCCACACCCAGGTCACCCTTACCCGCCCTCGGCCTATCGAGGACTACCGCGAAGCGCTGCACAGCAACCTCGAAGAACTGCAATGGATGGCGCAACTGGTCAACGACATGTTGTACCTGGCCAAGGCTGACCATGGGTTGCTGACGCCCAAGCGGGAGTCCCTGCAGCTGGCGGAAGAAGCGGATCTGTTGCTGGAGTTTTTTGCGCCGTTGGCGGAGGACGCTCAGGTCAGGTTGAGTCGTGAAGGCAGTGCGCGCATGGAAGGTGATCGCAGCATGTTGCGGCGAGCACTGTCCAACTTGCTGGACAATGCGTTGCGGTTCACGCCGGCCGAGGGTGAGGTTCGGGTGCGGATTGTTGAACAGGCCAAAGGGTTGAGTCTGACGGTTGAAAACAGTGGCGATGGCATTGATGGGGCGCTGCTGCAGCGATTGTTTGACCGGTTCTATCGGGCAGACCCGGCTCGCCAGGAAGGCAGCAGTGAGCATGCGGGGTTGGGGTTGGCGATTACGCAGTCGATCATTCGTGCCCATGGCGGGCAGATTCGTTGCGAATCGGAGAATGGGTGGACGCGGTTTGTGCTCGAGTTGCCTAAGGGGGATTGAGGCCAGCGGTTCCGGCCTCATCGCGGGCAAGCCCGGCTCCCAAAGGGTTTGGAGTCGTTCACAAATGTGTGATTCAACTCGATCAACTGTGGGAGCCGGGCTTGCCCGCGATGTGGGTGTAAAGGCTTACGAATACCGCAACGCGTGAGCCGGCTCGATCTTCGCCGCACGCCAGGCCGGGTAGACCGTCGCCAGGAAGCTCAGGACGAACCCGGCGGAGCAGATCAGCAACACATCCCCACCCTGCAATTCCGATGGCAAGTTACTGACGAAATACACATCCGAACTGAAGATGTGCTGGCCACTCACCCGTTCCATCCATCCCACCAGTTCACTGACGTTCAACGCTGCAATCACGCCGAGCACGCCACCGATCAAGGTGCCGACAACCCCGATCACCGTGCCCTGCACCATGAAGATCGCCATGATCTGCCGCGGTGTGGCGCCGATGGTGCGCAGGATTGCGATGTCCGCGCCCTTGTCGTTCACCACCATGATCAGCGTTGCGATGATGTTGAACGCCGCCACGGCGACGATCATCAGCAACAGCAGGCCGATCATGGTTTTTTCCATCTTCATCGCACTGAACAGACTGCCCTGGGTGTGGGTCCAGTCGTCGGCCCGGTAGGCGGTGCCGAGACCCGCAGCCACATCGCTCGACACCTTCGGCGCCGCGTACAAATCCTTGACGGCCAGACGCACGCTCTGTACCTGGTTTGGTTCCCAGTGCTGCATCTGCGCAGCATCGGCGACGTGGATCAGCGCCATCGAGCCATCCAGCTCGGCACCGACCTTGAACACGCCCACCACGTTCAGCCGCTGCATGCGCGGGGTAATGCCGCCGGGTGCGTTGCTGACTTCCGGCACGATCAGGGTGATCTTGTCGCCGACATTCAAGCGGAAACGCCGCGCGGTGATTTCGCCGATCACCACGCCGAACTCGCCCGGCTTCAATGCATCGAGACGGCCCTGAACGATGTGCTGGGCAACGATCGACACCTTGCCTTCCAGCGCCGGATCCACACCGCTGACCTGAATCGGCTGCATCGTGCCTTTATAGGAGAGCATGCCTTCCATTTCGGTGAATGGTACGGCGGCGGTGACTTCCGGGTTTTTCATCGCGGCGGCGGCCACGGGCTGCCAATCGTCGATCGGGTTCACGCCGACGATGGTCGCGTGCGGCACCATGCCGAGGATGCGCGAGCTCATTTCGCGCTGGAAACCGTTCATCACCGACAGCACCACGATCATCGCCAGCACGCCGAGGGCGAGGCCGATCATCGAGGTCATCGAGATGAAGGAAACAAAGCGATTGCGGCGCTTGGCGCGGGTATAGCGCGTGCCGATAAAGATCGATAACGGTCTGAACATTCGCTGGGGCACCGTATAAAAATAAAAGACCCGACGTACTGTTCAGCACGCCGGGTTTCGGCCAATCAGATGGGCGTCAGGCGACCTTCCTGCAAATGCAGGACGCGATCCATCTGGCGAGCCAGGTTCATGTCGTGAGTCACCACCAGGAACGCCGTGCGCATCGAGGTGCTGAGTTCGAGCATCAAATCCTGAATGCCCTGGGCGGTGTGGGAGTCGAGGTTGCCGGTCGGCTCGTCGAGCATCACCAGGCCTGGCTTGTTCACCAGGGCGCGAGCGATGGCCACGCGCTGACGTTCGCCGCCGGACAATTCAGACGGTTTGTGCTCCAGGCGATGGCCAAGCCCTACCCGTTCCAGCAACGCCGTCGCCCGCTGACGCGCTTCCGGGATCGCAGTCTTGCCGATCAGCAGCGGCATGCAGACGTTTTCCAGCGCGGTGAACTCAGGCAACAAATGGTGGAACTGGTAGACGAAACCCAGCGACCGGTTGCGCAACAGGCCGCGATTCTTCTCGCTCAGGGCCGACAGCTCTTCGCCGTCTAGCCAGACGCTGCCCTTGGTCGGCGTGTCGAGACCGCCCAACAGGTTGAGCAAGGTACTTTTGCCCGAACCCGAGGTGCCGACAATCGCCACGCGCTCACCCGGGTGCAACTCCAGTTGCAGACCGGCCAGCACTTCAACCGACTCCGGGCCTTCCTCGTAGGATTTGCCCAGGTCGCGGCAGCTCAAGATTGCTTTATCACTCATGCCCAACTCACTCATAACGTAGCGCCTCCGCAGGCTGGGTGCGCGCGGCACGCCAGGCTGGATACAGGGTGGCGAGGAAACTCAGGACCAACGCGGCGGCGCAGACCATCAACACGTCCTGGCTCTGCACTTGCGACGGCAGGTAATCGATGAAATACACGTCGGCGTTCAGGAATTTGTGACCGATCAACCCTTCGAGGGCCGAAATCGCGGCGCTGACGTTCAACGCGGCGAAGATCCCGACCACGGCGCCGATCAGCGTGCCGATCACGCCAATGACCGTGCCCTGGACCATGAAGATGGCCATGATCTGCCCCGGCGTGGAGCCCAGGGTACGCAGAATTGCGATGTCGCCCTTCTTGTCGTTCACCACCATCACCAGCGTGGAAATGATGTTGAACGCGGCCACAGCGACAATCAGCAGCAGCAACAGGCCGATCATGGCTTTTTCCATGCGGATCGCCTGATACAGATTGCCATGGGTGCGGGTCCAGTCACGGGCGTAGAAATGGTCTTCGCCCAGTTGCTGGGCGATATTCCACGCCGTGCGCGGGGCCTGGAACAGGTCATCGAACTTGAGGCGGATGCCCTGGACCTGATCCGGCTTCCAGCGATGCAGCTTCGCCAGATCCTGCAGGTTGGTGACACCCAGGTACCCGTCGATCTCACCGGCGCCGACATGGAAGATGCCGACCACGGTAAAGCGTTTCATGCGCGGGAACATCCCGGCCGGGGTCACCGTGACTTCCGGCGCCACGAACGTCAGCTTGTCGCCGACCGCTGCGCCAAGCTTCGCGGCCGCCTTGTCACCGATGACAATGCCGAAGCTGCCCGGCGTGAGGTCATCGAGTTTGCCCTGCTGCATGAAGTTATCGATGATCGAGACCTGGCGTTCCAGCGCAGGGTCGATGGCATTGAGCAGGACTTTGGAGACCTTGCCGTTGTTAGTCAGCAAGCCCTGCATCTGGGTGAACGGCGCAACGGCCGTCACCTGTGGGTTCTGCTTGACCTTGGCGGCCAGGCTTTGCCAGTCGCTGATCGGTTCACCGGACTCGATGGTCGCGTGGGGCACCATGCCCAGCACGCGGGTGCGCATCTCATGATCGAAGCCGTTCATGACCGAAAGCACAACGATCATCACGACCACGCCGAGGGCGAGTCCGATCATTGAGGTCAGGGAAATGAATGACACAAAATGATTGCGACGCTTTGCACGGGTATAACGCGTGCCAATAAATACGAAGAGAGGTCTGAACATGTCGGGGCTTGTTCGGAGGGAAAAGGAACGTCCTTGTGGCGGGGGTCGATAACCAGCTTTACACTCAGACCACCGCCGCTACCATGGGTTCGCCATGTCGACATTAGATGAAGAAGATCGCCGCGAATACTACCGTATCGAGGACACGATCGCACTGGAAATTCGGCCCCTGTCCGCTCCCGAAGCCGCAGGCCAGGAAGTGTTGCAGGATGCTTCCCCACTGTTCAACTTGCTCAGCGAACTGCACCTGAGCGAATTCGAGTCGCAACACCTGCTGCGCCAGATCAGTGAGCGCGACCGCAACCTCGCTGCGTTCCTGAAATCCCAGAACAAACGCATTGATCTGTTGAGCCAGGTGATCGCCATCACCGTGCTCGGGCAGATCGGCGAGCCGCAGCCGGTAATCATTTCCGAAGGCGGTATCGACTTTCAGTACCCGACGCCCATCGCCGTGGGCGCGCACCTGTCGGTCAAACTGGTGCTGATGCCGCAAGCCCTCGGCCTGTTGCTGCGGGCCAAGGTCACGCATTGCGATCGCAAGGCGGGTGCCTACGACGTGGGCACCGAGTTCGAATACCCGACCGACGCCCAGCGCCAATTGCTGGCCCGCTACATTTTGCAGAAGCAGGCCCAGGAACGACGTCTGGCCCGCGAAAACGAATCAGGCATTTAATTTAAGGAAGAACCGTGACCCTCATCTACGGCCATCGCGGCGCCAAGGGCGAAGCACCGGAAAACACGCTGACCAGTTTCCAGCAATGCCTCAAGCACGGCGTGCGCCGCTGTGAACTGGACCTGCACCTGTCCATGGACAACGAGTTGATGGTCATCCACGACCCGACACTCAAGCGCACCACCGACCGACGCGGCAAGGTCGTCGAGCACACGGCGGCCGAGCTGGTGACCTACGACGCACGCAAGGGCGGGCCGGGCTGGATCAAGCCTTGCCCGATCCCCACGCTGGAAGAGTTGTTCGAGAAATGCGATTTCGAGCATTGGCAGCTGGAAGTCAAAAGCGCTTCTCGCACCCGCGCCGCGACGACCGTGCTGGCGATACGCGAAATGGCGCAGCGTTTCGGTCTGCTCGACAAGGTCACGATCACGTCGAGTTCACGCGAAGTGCTGAAAGCCGCACTGGACCTGGTGCCGGACGTATCTCGTGGATTGGTGGCTGAATATGCGTGGCTCGACCCGTTGAAGGTCGCCCAGAGTTATGGCTGTGAGATTCTGGCGCTGAACTGGACCCTGTGTACGCCGGAACGCCTGCAGAAGGCGCAACGTCAGGGGCTGCATGTGTCGGTATGGACAGTCAACGAGCCCGCGCTGATGCGCAGACTCGCCGACTTCGGCGTTGACAGCCTGATTACAGACTTTCCCGGTTTGGCCAGCGCCACCCTCGAGAATTGCTGAAATCGGTCTCCCCGGCCGGCTCAGGCCACCGGCCGGAGCCGCTCAAAAAAGCCGGTTGAGGCCATCGTAAGCCGCTACCCGATAGGCTTCGGCCATGGTCGGGTAGTTGAACGTCGTGTTGACGAAGTACTTCAACGTGTTCAATTCGCCCGGCTGGCTCATGATCGCCTGACCGATATGAACGATCTCCGACGCCTGATAACCGAAGCAGTGAACGCCCAGCACTTCCAGGGTCTCGCGGTGGAACAGGATTTTCAGCATGCCCTGGGGCTCGCCGGCAATCTGTGCACGCGCCATGCTCTTGAAGAACGCCTTGCCCACTTCGTAGGGCACCTTGGCCTGAGTCAGCTCCTGCTCGTTCTTGCCGATCGAGCTGATCTCCGGAATGGTGTAGATGCCAGTCGGAACGTCGTTGACGAAGCGCCAGCTGTTGTTATCGACGATGCTGCCAGCAGCCGAACGGCCCTGGTCGTGGGCGGCACTGGCCAGGCTCGGCCAGCCGATCACGTCACCGGCACCGTAAATGTTCGGCACGCAGGTGCGATAGGCTTCGTCGACTTCGATCTGGCCACGGCTGTTGACCTTCACGCCGATGTTTTCCAGACCCAGTTGGTCGGTGTTGCCGGTACGGCCGTTGCACCAGAGCAAGGCATCGGCCTTGATCTTCTTGCCGGACTTGAGGTGCAGGATCACGCCGTTGTCCACGCCTTCGACGCGGTCGTAGTCTTCGTTGTGGCGAACCGTGATGTTGTTGTTGCTGAAGTGATAGCTCAGGGCCTGGGAAATTTCCGAGTCCAGGAAGCTCAGCAGCTGACCGCGGTTGTCCACCAGTTCAACCAGTACACCCAGGCCACTGAAGATAGACGCGTATTCGCAACCGATCACGCCAGCACCGTAAACAATGAGTTTGCGCGGGGTGTGGCCGAGGCTGAGGATGGTGTCGCTATCGTAGATGCGCGGGTGATGGAAATCGATGTCCGCCGGGCGATAAGGACGCGAGCCGGTGGCGATGATGATGTGCTTGGCCACCAGTTTTTCGACCACGCCGTTGGCGCAGACCACTTCGATGGTTTGCTCGTCGGCGAAGCTGCCGGTGCCGAAGAACACGTCGACGCGGTTACGGGCGTAGTAGCCGGTGCGCGAGGCGACTTGTTTGGAAATGACTTTCTCGGCGCTTTTCAGCACGTCCGGGAACGAGAACCAGCGCGGTTCACCAATGGCCCGGAACATCGGGTTGGTGTTGAACTGCATGATCTGCCGGACCGAGTGACGCAGTGCCTTGGACGGGATGGTACCCAGGTGGGTGCAGTTGCCGCCGACCTGGCGACGGCTATCGACCATCGCCACCTTGCGCCCTGCTTTGGCGGCGTTCATTGCCGCGCCTTCTCCCGCCGGGCCGGAACCCAGTACCACCACGTCGTAGTTGTAGACAGCCATGCGTACTCCTCAGAACAGGCCGCGGCGCCCTCGGCACCTGCGGCTAAATCACGCCGATCTGTGGCGTGAAGGAACAATTTGGGGCCAATGCAGAACCCGGACACAGTCTATAGAAGCGTCAACGCCGGGCACATTAACCCTTGGTCGCGTCGTAGGCTAGTTTTGCCTGCACTACAACGCCAGTCTTCAATGCACGAACTGTCGTAATCATTCGGTTTTGCCGCCGCTGAGGCGCTCAAATGCCTGATTGGTTCGTGTGACGAAACCTGTATCGGCACGGATCACAAAAAATGCGCCGATATCGTGTTTTTCTGCGTAGTCCCAACCGCGCTCGGGGCCGAGAATCAGCAACAGCGTCGATAAGCCATCGGCCATTAACGCTGAAGGATTAATCACCGTGACCGACGCCAGGGTGTGTGAGACCGGCGCACCGGTGCGGGCATCGAAGGTGTGGGAATAGCGCCGACCGTCCTGCTCGAAATAGTTGCGGTAGTCGCCGGAAGTGGACAGTCCGTAGCCGTCGACCGCAATGATTTTTTGCGCCACTTGCTGGTCGTCACGAGGCTCTTCCAGCGCGATCTTCCAGGCTGAGCCATCGAGTTTTTTGCCAGCAGCCTTGAGCTCACCGGTGACTTCGGCCAGGTAGTTGCGGATGCCCATCGCCTCGAGTTTCTCGGCAATGGTATCGACGGCGTAACCGGCGGCGATGCTGTTGAAGTCGACTTCGACGGCGGCGTCCTTGCACAGCTGATCGCGGTCGATGCGCAGGTGTTGGTAGCCGACCCGCTGCCTGACTTCGGCGAGTGCCCGGGCCGCGGGGACTTTTTCCTCACGGGCCTGCGGGCCGAACCCCCAGAGGTTGAGCAGCGGTTCCACGGTCAGGTCGTAGGCGCCTTCGCTTTGTTCGGACAGCTGCTGAGCAAAGCGGATCAGTTTGAGGATCGGCGCGGGCATTTTCTGACAGCGATTGGCGGGGAGATCGTTGAAGCGCTCGATGTCCGAGTCACTGCGGTAGGTCGAGAATTGTCGATCCACTTCAGCGAGGATATTTTCTACTTCAGCCTGCACCGCTTTCGGCCCGGGCGTGGAGGAGTGCCTTACGTATTGAATGGAATAACGACTGCCCATGGTTGGGCCGTCGAAGCGTTCCAGACTGTCGCCGTTGCCACAACCGGACAAAACGCCGACCAGCATCACAATCCCAGCCCACCGTCCAGTTAACAAATCTTCATCTCCCCCCAAAACCGCGCCCGCCATTATGGGCTTCAGAGCGCAGGGGAGCCAGACCTGCCTCATCTACCTGCCAGACGCAAAACCTGTGGGAGCGAGCGTGCTCGCAAGTCCCTTCGCCACACAGGCTCCCACAGGAGCAGCGCTTTCAAACAAGATTCACCAGAGGGAGTATCTACAAATGTCCTCCAACACGAGCAAAGGCAAAGCGATTTTTCGCGTTGTCAGCGGTAACTTTCTCGAAATGTTCGACTTTATGGTCTATGGCTTTTACGCCACGGCCATCGCCAAAACCTTCTTTCCTGCCGACAGCGCTTTCGCCTCCCTAATGTTGTCGCTGGCCACTTTCGGCGCCGGCTTCCTGATGCGCCCGCTGGGTGCGATTTTCCTCGGCGCCTACATCGACCGTCATGGCCGCCGCAAAGGCTTGATCATCACCTTGGCGATGATGGCTGCCGGTACGGTGCTGATTGCCTGCGTACCGGGTTACGCCACCCTCGGCGTGGCCGCGCCGCTGCTCGTGTTGTTCGGCCGCCTGCTGCAAGGCTTCTCGGCCGGCGTTGAACTGGGCGGCGTATCGGTGTACCTGGCAGAGATTTCCACACCGGGTCGCAAGGGCTTCTTTGTCAGTTGGCAATCTGCCAGCCAGCAAGCCGCAGTGGTGTTCGCCGGTCTGCTGGGAGTCGGCTTGAACCACTGGCTCAGCCCCGAAGAAATGGGTGACTGGGGCTGGCGCGCTCCATTCCTGATTGGTTGCATGATTGTGCCGGTGATCTTCGTGATTCGTCGTTCACTGGAAGAAACCCCGGAATTCCAGGCCCGTAAACACCGCCCTACCCTGCGGGACGTCGTCCGCTCGATCAGTCAGAACGTTGGCATCGTCATCGCCGGCATGGCGCTGGTGGTGATGACCACCGTGTCGTTCTACCTGATCACCGCCTATACCCCGACCTTCGGCAAAGCCGAACTGCACCTGTCGGATCTGGATGCGTTGCTGGTGACGGTCTGTATCGGTCTGTCGAATTTTTTCTGGCTGCCGGTCATGGGTGCCGTGTCCGACAAGATCGGTCGCAAACCCCTACTCCTGGCGGCGACTATTCTGGCGATCCTCACGGCCTATCCCGCCCTGTCATGGCTGGTGGCGAACCCGAGCTTCAGTCATTTGCTGATCGTCGAGTTGTGGCTGTCGTTCCTGTACGGCTCGTACAACGGCGCCATGGTGGTGGCGCTGACCGAGATCATGCCGGTGGAAGTTCGTACCACCGGGTTCTCGCTGGCCTACAGCCTGGCGACTGCAACGTTTGGTGGGTTTACACCCGCGGCGTGTACTTACCTGACTCATGTGCTGGACAACAAGGCTGCGCCGGGGATCTGGCTCAGTGGCGCGGCGGTGCTGGGGTTGATTGCGACGCTGGTGCTGTTCAAAGGCAATCGGCATGAACTGCGGACTGCGCAAGCCTCTGTGGCTGGTGGCGCCTGATCTATAGCCTTCGCGGGCAAGCCCCGCTCCTACAGGTCGTGTGCGATTTCAGAGTTGACGATAACCTGTAGGAGCGAGGCTTGCCCGCGAAGAGACTTGTACATTCAACACACTTGCCACTGACAAACTGCACAAACAAAAACGCCCCGACCAAAGTCGGGGCGTTTTCATGTGCAGCTAAGGCTTAGCGCGGGAATGCTGGCGGGTTTACACCGGCCATGTCTTCCATCACGCGAACCACCTGGCAGCTGTAACCGAACTCGTTGTCGTACCAAACGTACAGAACAACGCGGTTGTCTTGGGTGATGGTCGCTTCAGCGTCCACAACGCCTGCGTGGCGCGAGCCAACGAAGTCGGTGGAAACCACTTCCTGCGAATTGACGTAGTCGATTTGCTTATGCAGATCGGAGTGCAACGCCATGTAGCGCAGGTAATCGTTCATCTCTTCACGGGTGGCGGCTTTCTCAAGGTTCAGGTTGAGAATGGCCATCGACACGTTTGGCGTCGGAACGCGGATCGCGTTACCGGTCAGCTTGCCAGCCAGTTCAGGCAGGGCCTTGGCAGCAGCGGTGGCAGCACCGGTCTCAGTGATCACCATGTTCAACGCGGCGCTACGGCCACGGCGATCGCCTTTGTGGAAGTTGTCGATCAGGTTCTGGTCGTTGGTGTACGAGTGAACCGTTTCAACGTGACCGTTGATGATGCCGAACTTGTCGTTGACGGCTTTGAGCACCGGCACGATGGCGTTGGTGGTGCAGGAAGCGGCCGACACGATCTTGTCATCCGCGGTGATTTCACCGTGGTTGATGCCGTGAACGATGTTCTTCAGCTTGCCTTTACCCGGCGCGGTCAGAACAACGCGATCGATACCCGGGCAAGCCAGGTGCTGGCCCAGGCCCTCGGCGTCACGCCATACACCGGTGTTGTCCACCAGCAGCGCGTCTTTGATGCCGTACTGGGTGTAATCCACTTCAGTCGGGTTCTTCGCGTAGATAACCTGGATCAGGTTGCCGTTGGCGGTGATGGTGTTGTTGGCTTCATCAATGGTGATGGTGCCGTCGAACGGGCCATGAACCGAGTCGCGACGCAGCAGGCTTGCACGCTTGACCAGATCGTTCTCGGCGCCCTTGCGGACAACGATGGCGCGCAGACGCAGGCCGTCGCCACCACCGGTTTTCTCGATCAGGATGCGCGCCAGCAGACGGCCGATACGACCGAAGCCGTAGAGGACAACGTCGGTGCCTTTGCGAGCGGAAACGTTCTGCTGACCAACGACGTCAGCCAGTTCTTCGCGGACGAACTGCTCGGCAGTACGGCCATTGCCTTCGGCTTTGAACTTGACGGCAAGCTTGCCCAGGTCAACCGAAGCGGCGCCGAGCTTGAGCTCGCTCATCGCCTTGAGCAGCGGGAATGTTTCGTGGACGGACAATTCGCTGTCATCGGACTGACGATGACGAGCAAAGCGGTGAGCTTTGAGAATCGCAATGACTGAACGATTGATCAGGCTGCGGCCATAGATCGAGCTCACCACGTTGTTATTGCGGTAGAGCTGACCGATAAGCGGAATCATCGCTTCTGCGAGTGCTTCACGGTCGATCCATTCACCAAGACACTGGTCGGGCTTCTGAGTCACGGGAACCTTCCACATGTAGGGGCAGAAAAAAGGGGCTACATTATGCCGCCGAGTGCCTCCCGTAGCAATGCGCGCCTGTCGTGCGATCCGTAACAAATTCAGGTTCAAAAAAATCACGCAGCGACGGAGCCCAGTAAAACCGCGGCTTTCAGCGCAGTCAATTTTTTGGAGATACCGCTGTCTTATCCGTAACCCTCCGTAACACCCGGTCGTTTTGCCACTACATAATCATCAATTTCCGGTAAAAAACCGGCGGATTTTGTCTTTACCACTACATTTCGCCAAACCGGCGTAATAGACATATCTGCAACTGACAGGCGGCACTCGGGGCCGCTACAATTACCGACTTTGTCGCAACGCTTGGAGCTCAACCTTCCGTGCCCGTTCTGCGTCTACCGCTTCTCCCTGCCGCGGCAGGTAAACAGCACTGGGGCAACCTGCCCGGTGCCGCCCTGAGCCTGGCCATCGCCGAGGCTGCCAGCGCTGCCAAGCGCTTTACCCTGCTGCTGACCGCCGACAGCCAAAGTGCCGAACGGCTGGAGCAGGAGCTGAGTTTCTTCGCCCCGGATTTGCCCGTGCTGCATTTCCCGGACTGGGAAACCCTGCCTTACGATCTGTTTTCGCCACACCAGGACATCATTTCCCAGCGCATCGCGGCCTTGTACAGGTTGCCGGAGCTGAGCCATGGCGTATTGGTCGTGCCAATCACCACCGCGCTGCATCGCCTGGCGCCGACCAAGTTCCTGCTTGGCAGCAGCCTGGTGCTGGACGTTGGCCAGAAGCTCGACGTCGAGCAAATGCGCACCCGGCTTGAAGCCAGCGGCTATCGCTACGTCGACACGGTGTACGAACACGGCGAATTCACCGTCCGCGGCTCGTTGATTGACCTGTTCCCGATGGGCAGCAAACTGCCCTTCCGTATCGACTTGTTCGACGACGAAATCGAGACGCTGCGTACCTTCGATCCGGAAAACCAACGTTCCATCGATAAAGTCGACACCGTTCGCCTGCTGCCCGCGCGGGAATTCCCGCTGCAAAAAGATGCGGTTACCCGCTTCAAGGCGCGCTTTCGTGAGCGTTTCGATGTCGACTTCCGTCGCTGCCCGATCTTCCAGGATTTGAGCAGCGGGATTACACCGGCCGGTATCGAGTACTACCTGCCGCTGTTCTTCGATGAAACCTCGACGCTGTTCGATTACCTGCCCCATGACACGCAGGTGTTTTCCCTGCCGGGCATCGAGCAGGCGGCGGAAAACTTCTGGAACGACGTGCGCAATCGCTACGAAGAACGCCGCGTCGATCCATCCCGTCCTTTATTGCCACCGGCCGAGCTGTTCCTGCCGGTGGAAGACTGCTTTGCGCGCCTGAAGAACTGGCCGCGCGTGGTAGCCAGTCAGCAGGACGTGGAAACCGGCGTTGGCCGCGAGCGCTTCCCGGCGCGTGAACTGCCGAATCTGGCCATCGAAGCCAAGGCCACTCAGCCGTTGGCGGCGCTGGCCGGTTTCCTCGACGAGTTCCCCGGGCGCGTGCTGTTTACCGCCGAGTCCGCGGGCCGTCGTGAAGTGCTGCTGGAATTGCTCGAGCGCCTGAAGCTGCGACCGAAAACCGTCGACAGCTGGCCGGACTTCGTCGCGAGCAAGGAGCGCCTGGCGATCACCATCGCGCCGCTCGACGAAGGTCTGGTACTCGATGACCCGGCCCTGGCCCTAGTGGCCGAAAGCCCGTTGTTCGGTCAGCGCGTGATGCAACGTCGTCGCCGCGAAAAACGCGCCGACGCCAACAACGATGCGGTCATCAAGAACCTTACCGAGCTGCGTGAAGGTGCGCCGGTGGTGCACATCGATCACGGCGTCGGTCGCTATCTGGGTCTGGCGACCCTGGAAATCGACGATCAGGCTGCCGAGTTCCTCACGCTGCAATACGCAGAGGGCGCCAAGCTCTACGTGCCGGTGGCCAACCTGCACCTGATCGCGCGTTACACCGGTAGCGACGATGCCTTGGCCCCGCTGCACCGCCTCGGCTCGGAAACCTGGCAAAAAGCCAAACGCAAGGCCGCCGAGCAAGTGCGCGACGTCGCCGCCGAGTTGCTCGACATCTATGCCCGTCGCGCCGCTCGCGAAGGTTATGCCTTCGAAGACCCGAAAGCCGATTACGCGACGTTCAGCGCCGGGTTCCCGTTCGAAGAAACCCCGGATCAGCAAACCACCATCGACGCAGTCCGCGCCGACATGCTCGCACCGAAGCCCATGGACCGCCTGGTCTGCGGCGATGTAGGTTTCGGCAAGACCGAAGTGGCCATGCGCGCGGCGTTCATCGCGGTGCACGGCGGTCGTCAGGTGGCGATTCTGGTGCCGACCACCCTCCTCGCCCAGCAGCATTACAACAGCTTCCGCGACCGCTTCGCCGATTGGCCGGTGAGCGTGGAAGTAATGAGCCGCTTCAAGTCGACCAAGGAAGTGAATGCCGCCATCGCTGACTTGGCGGAAGGCAAGATCGACATCGTCATCGGCACTCATAAACTGCTGTCCGACGATGTAAAAATCAAAAACCTGGGGCTGGTGATCATCGACGAAGAGCACCGTTTTGGTGTCCGTCAAAAAGAACAGCTCAAAGCGCTGCGCAGTGAAGTCGACATTCTTACCCTGACCGCCACGCCGATTCCGCGCACGCTGAACATGGCAGTGTCGGGCATGCGCGACCTGTCGATCATTGCCACGCCGCCGGCCCGTCGCCTGTCGGTGCGGACCTTCGTCATGGAGCAGAACAAGAGCACGGTCAAAGAGGCCCTGCTGCGAGAGTTGCTGCGCGGCGGTCAGGTCTACTACCTGCACAACGACGTGAAGACCATCGAGAAATGCGCCGCCGACCTCGCCGAACTGGTGCCGGAAGCGCGGATCGGCATCGGCCACGGGCAAATGCGCGAACGCGATCTCGAACAGGTGATGAGCGACTTTTATCACAAGCGCTTCAATGTGCTGATTGCCTCGACCATCATCGAGACCGGCATCGACGTGCCGAGCGCCAACACCATCATCATCGAGCGTGCCGACAAATTCGGCCTGGCGCAGCTGCACCAATTGCGTGGCCGGGTTGGTCGCAGTCACCACCAGGCTTACGCTTATTTGCTGACGCCGCCGCGTCAGCAGATCACTCCAGACGCGGAAAAGCGTCTGGAAGCGATCGCCAACACCCAGGACCTCGGTGCGGGCTTCGTGCTTGCCACCAACGACCTGGAAATCCGTGGCGCCGGCGAACTGCTGGGCGACGGTCAGAGCGGTCAGATCCAGGCGGTCGGTTTCACCCTGTACATGGAAATGCTCGAACGCGCGGTGAAGTCGATCCGCAAGGGCGAACAACCGAACCTCGATCAGCCGCTGGGCGGTGGCCCGGAGGTCAACTTGCGCGTCCCGGCGTTGATTCCCGAAGCCTACTTGCCGGACGTGCATGCCCGACTGATTCTCTACAAACGCATTGCCTCGGCCACCGATGAGGAAGGCCTCAAGGACCTGCAAGTGGAGATGATCGACCGTTTCGGCCTGCTGCCGGAGCCGACGAAGAACCTGATGCGCATCACCGCATTGAAGTTGCAGGCCGAACTGCTGGGCATCAAGAAAGTCGACGGTGGCCCGCAGGGCGGCCGGATCGAGTTCGCGGCGCAGACCCCGGTCGACCCGCTGACCCTGATCAAACTGATCCAGGGTCAGCCCAAACGCTACAAATTCGAAGGTGCCACGATGTTTAAATTCATGGTCCCGATGGAGCGCCCGGAAGAGCGCTTTAATACTGTAGAGGCGCTGCTTGAGTGCCTCATTCCAAAAACTGCTTGAAGGACGCCGCATGCGCCTGTTTCGTTTACTGACCGTGTTGATAACCTTGGTCGCCCCTACGGCATATGCCGATGACCTGTATCAGATTGAAATGATTCTGGTCCGCCAAAACGCCGTGCCCGCCATTGTTAGCCGCGCCGCTCCGGAAGACTGGAATGCCGGCGCCAAGCCGATCAGCCCGGACAGCCTGCGCACGCCGAGCCTCAATGGCGAAGTGGAAAAGCTCACCGCCAGCAACGAATACACCGTTTTGCTGCACAAGGCCTGGCAGCAGACTCTCGGTGAAGAGGCCACTAAGGTCGCAATCAGCGAAGGCACCGAACAATTTGGCCAGTTCCCGATCGAGGGCACGCTGAGCTTGAAACTCGGACGCTTCACCGACGTTGACGCCGATTTCTGGGTCAACCAGATCGACGCCAACGGCATGGTGACCGCCAGCGAACGCCTGAAACAGGAAAGCCATACCAAGAACGGCCAGCTGAACTTCCTCGACAATGGCCACCTGGCTCTGCTGATCAAGATCACCTCGCTCACCGCCCCTGCGCCTCGGCCAGTCCCCGATGAAATTCCGGACTGATTGAGTCCATATGTCAGCGACCCTGAGCAAACCCCTGGCACCTTCCTGGGTCAGCCGATTCAAGGAACAGAGCCTGGAGCGTGGCCGTCGCTACGCGCTGGAGAACCGCGTCAGGATCGTCGAAGCCGGCGATGCCACGATCGTCGCCGCTTGCGAAGGCTCTGGCGGTAACGTTTACCGCCAGACCATTCGCCTGCGCGAGTCGGCCAAAGCGACCTTGCTAATGGTCGATGCAACGTGCACTTGCCCGGTTCACGTCAACTGCAAACATTGTGCGGCCGTACTGCTGAAAGTCCAGGACACCCTGGCCTATCCCGCCGCCGCACAAGACGCCGAGCTGCTGGAAAAACTTCAGGCGGTGCTGGAAAACCGCAGCCCGAAGGCGCCTCCGCAAGTGCTGGTAGATAACGTGCAACCGATACCGCGCCTGTGGCTGGCGAGCATCGAGTTCAGCGCCTTCGAACCGCGCAACGGCAAGATGCAGCGCTATATCCAGCATCGTGCGGCGCTGTCGTTCAGCTATCTGGATGAATACGTTTCCGGGCAGAAGAACGCCGACGTCCTGATTCGCCAGGAAACCCAGACGCTGCGGATAAAACGCCACCCGGAAGTTGAACAGACTTACCGGGAGCAGCTACGAATCCTCGGCTTCAAAGTCGCCACCCGCCAGAGCAAAGCCCTGCCGGAAAGTGCGGGCGAACTTTATGAGATGGTCAACGACAGCGCCTGGCTGACTTTCACCCTCAACGAACTGCCGAAGCTGCGCACTCAAGGCTGGGAGCTGCAGATCGACGAAGATTTCGGTTTCGACCTGACCGCCGTGGACGACTGGTACGCCACCGTCGAACAGGCGCCGGAGCGCGACTGGTTTGACCTGGAACTGGGGATCATCGTCAATGGCGAGCGCCTGAGTCTGCTGCCAATCCTGCTCAACCTGATGCGCTCTCACACCGAAATCCTCAATCCAGAACGCCTCGCCCGCCGACGCGACGACGAACTGATTCTGGTGAATATCCCCAACCGCCCGAATTCCGAGTACGGCCCTTTGCAGGTCGCCCTGCCCTTCGGCCGGTTGAAACCGGTGTTGGCGACACTTGGCGAGTTCTACCTGCAAGAACCCGGCGAAACCACGCTGCGCCTGAGTAAGGCCGACGCCACGCGCCTGAATCCGCTGGAAGGCATGCCGCTGCTTTGGGAAGGTGGCGAGCAGATCCGCACGTTTGCCCAGCGCCTGCGGGACATCAAGGACTACACCGCGACAGCCCCCGAAGGCTTGAACGCGACCTTGCGCCCGTATCAGCTGGAGGGCTTGAGCTGGATGCAGTCGCTACGGCAACTGGAAGTCGGCGGGATTCTCGCGGACGACATGGGCCTGGGAAAAACCCTACAGACCCTGGCGCATATTCTCAGCGAGAAAATCGCCGGACGCCTCGACCGGCCGTGCATGGTGGTGATGCCCACCAGCCTGATCCCGAACTGGCTCGATGAAGCCGCGCACTTCACGCCTCAACTCAAAGTGCTGGCGCTGTACGGCGCCAGTCGCAAAAAGCATTTTGACCACTTGGCCGATTACGACCTGATCCTCACCACCTATGCACTGCTGCCCAAGGACGTCGAACGTCTGACCGCACAACCCCTGCATGTGCTGGTGCTGGATGAGGCGCAGTACATCAAGAATCCGAACAGCAAGGCCGCTCAGGCTGCGCGCGAACTGAATGCTCGCCAGCGCCTGTGCCTGAGTGGCACGCCGCTGGAAAACCACTTGGGAGAACTGTGGTCGCTGTTCCACTTCCTCTTGCCTGGCTGGCTTGGTGACGTTAAAAGCTTCAACCGCGATTACCGCGTACCGATTGAAAAACGCGCCAGTGAAGTCAGGCTCCAGCACCTCAACGGTCGGATCAAACCGTTCCTGCTACGCAGGACAAAGGAGCAGGTCGCGACGGAACTGCCGCCGAAGACCGAAATCATCCACTGGGTCGAACTCAACGAAGCCCAGCGCGACGTGTACGAAACCATGCGCCTGGCCATGGACAAGAAAGTCCGCGATGAAATCACCCGCAAAGGCGTGGCCCGCAGTCAGATCATCATCCTCGAAGCGCTGCTCAAACTGCGCCAGGTGTGCTGCGATTTACGCCTGGTCAGCGATGCCGTGCCGCCGACTCGCGGCAGCACCTCGGGCAAGCTCGACAGCCTGATGGAAATGCTGGATGAGTTGTTTGAGGAAGGTCGGCGGATTTTGCTGTTTTCGCAGTTCACGTCGATGCTGGCGTTGATCGAGGTCGAACTGAAGAAACGCGGTGTTGAATACGCGCTGCTGACGGGACAGACCCGTGACCGCCGCGCCCCCGTGAAGGACTTTCAGAGCGGCAAGCGTCAAATCTTTCTGATCAGCTTGAAGGCAGGCGGTGTCGGTTTGAACCTGACGGAAGCGGATACGGTGATCCACTACGATCCGTGGTGGAACCCGGCGACGGAAAATCAGGCGACTGACCGGGCGTATCGCATCGGCCAGGAGAAACCGGTGTTCGTCTACAAGATGATTGCCCGCGGCACGGTGGAAGAGAAAATTCAGCACCTGCAAAAGGAAAAATCCGACCTGGCGGCCGGTGTCCTGGATGGGCGCAAGACTGGCGACTGGAAGTTGCAGAGCGATGATATTGAAGCGTTGTTTGCGCCGTTGCCGGATAAGCTCGAGAAGCGCTGAGATCTGTGTCTCCTGGTAGATCGCCTTCGCGAGCAGGCTCGCTCCCACAGAGTAATCGCGAAATCTGTGGGAGCGAGCCTGCTCGCGATCGGGTCGACTCGGTATTACGACTAATTAGCCCCTGAGCACCCGAGCCAACGTCGACTTGACCTTGCCCATCCCGTCCTGCAACGCCTGCTCGATCTCGGCCATGGTGATCACCGCCGTGGACTTGCCCGCTGCCGGGTTCACCACCAGCGCCAGACACGCATAATCCAGTTCCAGCTCACGCGCCAACGCCGCTTCCGGCATGCCGGTCATGCCGACAATGTCGCAGCCGTCGCGTTCCAGTTTCGCGATTTCAGCGACGGTCTCCAGACGTGGACCCTGGGTGCAAGCGTAGACGCCCTGACTGCTGTAATCGACGCCTTCAGCCGCCAGCGCCGCGATCAATTGCTGACGCAACGGTTCGCTGTAGGGATAGCTGAAGTCGATGTGGGTGACGTGTTCCAGGTCATCGGCGAAATAGGTGTGTTCGCGACCGCTGGTGTAATCGATCAACTGATGCGGCACGCAGAAATGTCCGGTGCCCATCGCGGCATGAATTCCGCCCACGGCGTTGACCGCAAGGATCGCTTCGGCGCCGGCCTGTTTCAGCGCCCAAAGGTTGGCGCGGTAGTTCACCTGATGCGGCGGAAAACGGTGCGGGTGGCCGTGACGGGCGAGGAACAGCACTTCCTTGCCGGCGTACTCACCAATCTGCACGTCGGCCGAAGGCGGGCCATAGGGCGTGTCCACCGCCAATGACTGACGAATGTTCAGGCCTTCGAGTTGAGTCAGGCCGGTGCCACCGATAATCGCGTAAACCGTCATAACGAAACGTCCTTAATCAATCAGTTGAGCTTCTTTAAGCGCGCCGATGGCGGTCAGCCAGCGCGGGTTCTGACGGTATTCAGTGTTGGCATAAGACTGGCCACGCATCCGCGCAATGCGCTCGGACGGTTTGACCTTCAAGCGCTGGGCAGCGCTCAAAGCCAGCTCCGCTGCAGCGCGATCGTTGCACACCAGGCCCATGTCGCAGCCGGCGGTCAACGCAGCTTCGATACGGCTGGCGGCATCGCCAACCACGTGGGCGCCGGCCATGGACAGGTCGTCGCTGAAGATCACACCATCAAATTGCAGCTCGCCGCGCAGGATGTCCTGCAACCAGCGGCGGGAGAAACCGGCTGGTTGGGAATCGACTTGCGGGTAAATAACGTGGGCTGGCATGACGGCGGCCAGTTGCTTGCTCAATCTGGCGAACGGCACCAGGTCGTTGGCGCGGATTTCATCGAGGCTGCGTTCGTCGTTCGGGATCGCGACGTGGGAATCCGCCTCCGCCCAGCCGTGGCCGGGGAAATGCTTGCCGGTGGCGGCCATGCCGGCGCTGTTCATGCCGCGAATGAATGCACCCGCCAGCAGTGCTGCGCGCTCCGGGTCACCTTCAAACGAACGGGTGCCGACGACGGCGCTGCGCTGGTAATCCAGGTCCAGCACCGGGGCGAAACTCAGGTCGAGGCCGACGGTCAGCACTTCGGTGGCCATGATCCAGCCGCACTGCTCGGCCAGGTATTCGGCGTTCGGATTGTCGGCGATGGCGCGCATGGCCGGCAGTCGCACGAAACCCTGGCGCAGACGCTGAACGCGACCGCCTTCCTGATCCACCGCCAGCAGCAGATCGGGACGAATGGCGCGGATCGCAGCGCTCAACTCGCGCACTTGTCGCGGGTTTTCGATGTTACGGGCGAAAATGATCAGGCCGCCCACTTCGGGCTGACGCAACAATTGGCGATCTTCAGCCGTCAGCCACGTACCGGCGACGTCCACCATCAACGAGCCTTGCAGGCCAGCAGTCATAGAGATTCCTTGATAACGAAAAACCCGGCTCGCACGCGTTCGCCGCCTTGGGCTGTGCCCGGCAGGTCGGCGATATCAATGGGGAGCTGGTTCAGAACGAGAGTCGGCATGGGCGGCTAGCTTAGCGGATGTCAGGCGCCGCGCCCACCCGTGCGCAGCTAAACCTTGGCGGCAGCCGGGGCCGACTTGCTGCGCGGACGCAGTTGCGCAGTGGCCATGGCCGCGTCGGTGACGCCGGTTTCGGCACGCATGCCCGCGGCCAGGAAGGGCACCATCAGACGCATCACTTGCTCAATGGAGGTGTTAACGCCGAAATCGGTCTCGGCAATGGCCCGCAACGCCTTGATCCCCGACATGCTGAACGCCGCGGCGCCGAGCATGAAGTGCACGCGCCAGAACAGTTCGATCGGCGGAATACGCGGCGCAGCTTCGTTGACCAGCGTCATGTAGCGGCGGAACACCTTGCCGTACATGTCTTCCAGATAACGACGCAGGTGGCCCTGGCTCTGACTGAACGCCAACCCCAACAAGCGCATGAAGATAGACAGATCGTTGCCGCTGCGCGGCTGCACGACGAGGGCTTGCTCAACGAGAATTTCGAGCAGCTCTTCGAGTGTCGGCTTGTTTTCAGGCTTGGACTGGCGCCGCTCCAGCTCTTTATCAAGGCTCAGGCAAAACGGCCCGAGAAAGCGCGAGAAGACAGCCTGGATCAGCGCCTTCTTCGAACCGAAGTGATAATTCACTGCTGCCAGATTGACACCGGCTTTGCTGGTAATCAGGCGTAACGAGGTTTCGGCGAAACCTTTTTCCGCGAACAACTGCTCGGCAGCATCAAGAATGCGTTCAACGGTTTCCGACTGGGCCATGGCTACTCCGCCTGACAAACACTTGTTTGAAACATACGTTTCAGCCTGTGCGTTGTCAAGCCTGCCGGTTCGTTTTGGGAATGGTCGGTCAGCTATTTAACCATACATCGGCGAGGCTTTAATCAGCCGGCTGATCGACCGTCCAGCGGCCGGCGAAAAAAGGGGCATTGCCAAGACCGTTTCACTGTATATAATCCCAGTCACTGTATAAAAAGACAGAGCGATCAATATGCTAAAGCTGACGCCACGCCAAGCAGAGATTCTGGCCTTCATCAAACGCTGCCTCGAAGACAACGGCTATCCACCGACCCGTGCGGAAATCGCTCAGGAACTGGGTTTCAAATCGCCCAACGCGGCGGAAGAGCACCTCAAGGCGCTGGCCCGCAAGGGTGCGATCGAAATGACCCCGGGCGCTTCCCGCGGCATTCGCATCCCGGGCTTCGAAGCCAAGGCCGATGACTCCACCCTGCCGATCATTGGCCGAGTGGCTGCCGGTGCGCCGATTCTGGCCCAGCAGCACATCGAGGAGTCCTGCAACATCAACCCTGCCTTTTTCCATCCACGCGCTGACTATCTGCTGCGCGTTCATGGCATGAGCATGAAGGACGTCGGCATCTTCGACGGCGACCTGCTGGCCGTCCACACCACCAGGGAAGCCCGCAATGGCCAGATCGTCGTGGCGCGGATCGGTGACGAAGTGACCGTCAAGCGCTTCAAGCGCGATGGCAGCAAGGTCTGGTTGATTGCCGAAAACCCTGAATTCGCCCCTATCGAAGTCAACCTGAAAGATCAGGAACTGGTGATCGAAGGCTTGAGTGTCGGCGTCATTCGCCGCTAAAGGAGGCTTTATGCAGTTCCCACACACATCACAGCAAGCCCAACTGCCGTTGTTCGAGGCATTCATGGTGCAGCCGTTGGCCCCGATCCTGAAAGATGTGGTCGAGTCGCCCTGGAGCGCCGAGCCCGAAGTCTTCAGCGAGCTTTCACTGCGTGGTGCGGCCGGGAACTGCCTGAACCTTCTGGCGCCGATTCTTCGTGAATTGAGTCAGGATCAGGACGCGCGGTGGCTGACACTGATCGCCCCGCCCGCCAGCCTGACTCAGACGTGGTTGCGGGACGCCGGCCTTAACCGCGAACGCATCCTGCTGCTGCAACCTCGCGGCACTCAGAGCGCTCAGCAGTTGACCTGCGAAGCCTTGCGCCTGGGCCGCAGCCATACGGTTGTCAGCTGGCTCAACCCATTGAACGCAAACTCACGGCAACAGTTGATCAGCGCAGCCCGTACCGGAGATGCGCAGAGCCTGAATATTCGCTTGGGTTAATGTGTCAACAATGCGCGCTATGCATAGCGCGGGGCTTCTCAAAGGATAGAGAAGCCGGTTCGTAGCCGTATTAGCAGAAAGCGACGAATGGGATCAGTGGAGGACCCGCGAACTCTCATCCGTATTGAATTCGCCTTCAACCAGGCGTCCTGCCATCTGAACACCGACGCTCAACATCGCCTTGGCGACTTCCACGTGTTGGCCCTGCAGGAAAGCCTTGGCATCCTCGGAGAAATCCAAAGTAACCAGAGAACCCTCGTCCTCGGCCCTGCGCAGCTCGATCCGGCCGTCTGGTAACTCGACAATTTCTAGAAAGGACGTTGGCATAAAGGTCTGTTCTCCACGAAAGGCGGGGATTATATAGGCATCGGCCAGGCTTCGCTCGGTAACTTGACCAGCAGTGCTTTTAATCGCGCCGCCGGCTCTCAGTCGATCAACACTCGTTCAAGCCTTCGCGAAACCGGATCGCCAGCCCTTTGAGGTTCTGACGCCAGCTCTCCAGCTCTTCGCGACCCAATTCCTCAGGCGCGTCCTCTTCGTCCAGGTTAACGGCCAGGATGAGCGGCTGAGTCACGTCGCCCTTGGGCTTATGCGGAGCGCGAGGCGGTTGAAACATCGCCGCGTGAGCCGCCAGCAGCTTGGCCAGCCAGGTTTCCGGATTCTGGGCCAGCTCGAACATCTCAGCCATCTCGGGAATGGCGATGGCCTCCAGCACTTCGCGAGTCAGTAACATCTCTGCCCGAGGCGCATTGGCTTGAGGCAAGCGGTAGAAGCCGGCGATTTCATGGCACAGCCCCAGCAACGCACCGTACAGGTGAAACAACGCCGACTCGCGCCCAGCCTGAATCAGCGCCAGGGAATTCATCGCCCGCCCCTCTTCGGCCTTGGCGAGCGCTTCCAGCGACAGGCCGGCGAAATAAATCTTCTGGTTGGTACGGGTATAGAGTTCGTGGGCCATGACGGCAGCCTCCACAACGAAATAATTGCTTCACGCAGGTCAGACAGTGTCGTGGATCAGCCGATCTCACCGCAAGCACAAAACAAAAAGGCCGCATGAAAACCCGAGGGTTGTCATGCGGCCTTTTGTGTACAGCTTCTTTTACGCTTTGGCTGCCGGACGCTTGTCTTCGACCGTCCATTTGCCGCCGTCGTAGTACGCCTTCCAGCCAGTCGGCTTACCGTCGACTTCAGTCTGCACGTACTGTTCCTTGGTCTTGCGGCTGTAACGGATCACTGCGGGCAAGCCGTCCGGATCTTTCTTCGGTGCTTCGCAGAGGAAGTGGTACTTCGGATCAATCTCATCCTTGTGCGGCACAATCTCGATGACCAGCGGAGCACGCGTCTCGCGGTTTTTCGGGAATTGGCTGGCCGCCAGGAACAGGCCGGATGCGCCATCGCGCAAGATGTAGGTGTCGTTGACCTTTTCGCATTTCAGCTCAGGCATCTTCACCGGGTCCATCTTCGGCGGCGCCGCATCACCGCTTTTCAGCAGTTTGCGGGTATTTTTGCAAGTCGCGTTGGTGCAACCAAAGAACTTGCCGAAACGGCCGGTCTTGAGCTGCATCTCGCTGCCGCACTTGTCGCACTCCAGGCTCGGACCTTCGTAGCCCTTGATGCGGTAAGTGCCCTCTTCGATTTCATAACCAGCGCAATCCGGGTTGTTACCGCAGATGTGCAACTTGCGCTTCTCATCCAGCAGGTAAGCGTCCATCGCCGTGCTGCAGATCGGGCAACGGTGCTTGCCGCGCAGTACCAGGGATTCCGATTCACCCTCGTCGTCCGCCGCGATTTCATCGCCCGGTACCAGGTTGACGGTAGCCTTGCAGCGTTCTTTCGGCGGCAGGCTGTAACCCGAGCAACCCAGGAACACGCCGGTCGATGCAGTACGAATCTGCATCGGACGACCGCACAACACGCATGGAATGTCAGTCATCACCGGCTGGTTGGCGCGCATGCCGCCTTCGGCGCTTTCGGCTACTTCAAGTTTCTTCTTGAAGTCGCCGTAGAACTCGTCGAGCACGTTTTTCCAGTCGCGTTCGCCCTGGGCCACGTCATCGAGGTTCTCTTCCATGCCGGCGGTGAAGCCGTAGTCCATGAGATTGGAGAAGCTCTCGGCCAGACGCTCGGTCACGATGTCGCCCATCTTTTCCGAGTAGAAACGACGATTGTGCAGCGCAACGTAGCCACGGTCCTGGATGGTCGAAATGATCGCTGCGTAGGTCGAAGGACGACCGATGCCGCGTTTTTCCATTTCCTTGACCAGGCTCGCTTCCGAGTAACGCGCCGGTGGCTTGGTGAAGTGCTGGGTCGGATCAAGCTTGATCAGCTTCATCGCGTCGCCCTGGGCCATGTCCGGCAGCACGTCGTCATCGCCAGGCTTGGCAATTTGCGGCATGACGCGGGTGTAACCGTCGAACTTCAGGATGCGGCCCTTGGCGCGCAGCTCGAATTCGCCGGCACCGACGGTGACCGTGGTCGACAGGTATTGGGCCGGCAGCATCTGGCAAGCGAGGAACTGGCGCCAGATCAGCTCGTAGAGCCGCTCTGCATCACGTTCCATGCCCGACAACTTGCTTGGCTCGGTGTTGGCGTCAGACGGACGAATCGCTTCGTGAGCCTCTTGTGCGCCTTCCTTGCTGCTGTAGACATTCGGGTTTTCCGGCAGGTACTTCTTGCCGAACTCGCCTTCAATATAAGTGCGCGCCATCGTCACGGCATCGGCCGAGAGGTTGGTGGAATCGGTACGCATGTAAGTGATGTAGCCGGCTTCATACAGACGCTGGGCCATCATCATGGTTTTCTTCACGCCGAAGCCCAGGCGGTTACTCGCGGCCTGTTGCAGGGTGGACGTGATGAACGGTGCCGACGGCTTGCTGCTGGTCGGCTTGTCTTCGCGCTTGACGATGCTGTAGCTGGAAGCCTTGAGCTTCTCCAGCGCGGCCATGGCCTGGGCTTCGTTGAGCGGCTTGAAGGCTTCGCCTTTCTCGCGAGCCACGTCGAAGCGCACGGTGGCGCCCTTGGCGGTGCCGAGGTCGGCGTGGACCTCCCAGTATTCTTCGGGGTTGAACGCGCGGATTTCACGCTCACGCTCGACCACCAGCTTCACGGCAACCGATTGCACGCGACCGGCGGACAGGCCACGGGCGACCTTGGCCCACAGCAGCGGCGAAACCATGTAACCCACCACGCGGTCGAGGAAACGACGCGCCTGTTGTGCGTTGACACGGTCAATGTCCAGTTCGCCCGGTTTGGAGAAAGCTTCCTGAATCGCTTTCTTGGTGATTTCGTTGAACACCACGCGCTTGTAGCGGCTGTCGTCACCACCGATGGCTTCGCGCAGGTGCCAGGCAATGGCTTCCCCCTCGCGATCCAAGTCGGTTGCGAGATAGATGGTGTCAGCATCTTTGGCGAGCCGGCGCAGCTCTTCGATGACCTTTTCCTTGCCCGGGAGGATCTCGTACTTGGCTTTCCAGCCATGATCGGGATCGACACCCATGCGCGAGACCAGCTGCTTGCGCGCTTTCTCTTTCGGCGTGAGCACCGGACCTTCACCCGCGGCAGCCTTGCCACGCTTGGCGGCTGGCTCTTTGCTGGCGCTAGCCGAACCGCTGGTGGGCAGGTCTCGGATATGGCCGATACTCGACTTCACCACGTATTGGTTACCCAGATACTTGTTGATGGTCTTGGCCTTAGCCGGGGATTCCACAATGACCAGCGATTTGCCCATGGATCAGAAAATTCCTGAATTCTAGAAGTGAAAGGCGGTTGGCGCCTGACGCGGCACCGCTATATATAGTGGCTACAAGGTGAGGTCAAGCGCAGGGTCCTGCGCGCACTCAGCTTATGGCTTCGAAAAAAGGCTCGGTTCGGCTTGCACCAAAGCAAAGCGTGGCACCTGTTCGCCGTCAACCTCGACCGACTCCAGGAACATGCTCAAGGGACGCACCCAAAAGCCGTGATCGCCATACAGGGCTTGGTAGAAGACTACTTCTTCTTCAGTTTCCGAATGCCGCGCAATGCTGAATACGCGGTACTGCGGACCTTTGTAATGCTGGTAGAGCCCAGGTTGTATCGGCATGGTTTGGCCCTCACTCAAATCTTTTAAAAATAAAAACAAAAAATAAATTCAGAAAAACAAAAACCGGGGCACTTGGCCCCGGCTTCCGTCAACGAAACGCTTAAACGCGTTCGAAGACGGTGGAGATGCCTTGGCCGAGACCAATGCACATGGTGGCAACCCCGAAGGTGCCGCCATTCTGCTTCATCACGTTCAGCAGAGTGCCGGAGATACGGGCACCGGAGCAACCGAACGGGTGACCCAGGGCGATCGCGCCGCCGTGCAGGTTAACCTTCTCGTTCATCTTGTCGAGCACTTTCAGATCTTTCAGCACTGGCAGGGCCTGTGCGGCGAAAGCTTCGTTGAGCTCGAAGAAGTCGATATCGTTAATGCCAAGGCCCGCACGTTTCAGTGCTTTCTGAGTGGCCGGTACTGGACCATAGCCCATGATTGCCGGATCCACACCTGCCACTGCCATCGAGCGGATAACCGCCAGCGGCTGGATGCCCAGGTCCTGCGCACGCTGTGCCGACATCACGATCATGCACGAAGCACCATCGGTGATCTGCGACGAAGTACCGGCTGTCACGGTGCCGCCCTTCGGGTTAAACGCTGGCTTCAGAGCCGCCAGGCTTTCCAGGGTGGTTTCCGGACGAATGGTTTCGTCGTAGTCGAACAGTTTCAGGAAACCGTTCTCGTCGTAGCCCTGCATCGGGATGATTTCGTCTTTGAACTTACCTTCCAGGGTCGCCTTGTGAGCGAGTTGGTGGGAGCGCACGCCGAAAGCGTCCTGTTGTTCGCGAGTGATGCCGTGCATTTTACCCAGCATTTCAGCGGTCAGGCCCATCATGCCCGAGGCTTTTGCCGCGTACAGCGACATGTGCGGGTTCGGATCGACACCGTGCATCATGCTCACGTGGCCCATGTGCTCCACGCCGCCGACGACGAACACGTCACCGTTGCCGGTCATGATCGCTTGTGCGGCAGTGTGCAGCGCGCTCATCGACGAACCACACAGACGGCTGACGGTCTGGCCGGCGGCAGTGTGCGGGATCTGCGTCATCAGCGACGCCATGCGAGCGATGTTCCAGCCCTGCTCCAGGGTCTGGTTTACGCAGCCCCAGATCACGTCTTCGACTTCGTTCGGATCAACCTTGACGTTGCGTTCCAGCAATTTGCTGATCAAGTGCGCCGACATGTCTTCGGCGCGGGTGTTGCGGTGCATGCCGCCCTTGGAGCGGCCCATCGGAGTACGACCGAAGTCGACAATCACGACGTCTCTTGGATTCAAGCTCATAAAATTTCACTCTCGCTCAAGTGTTGGGACGCTTAACCGAAGAACCGTTGGCCGGTTTTGGCCATTTCACGCAGTTTTGCGGTCGGGTGGTACAGCGCGCCCAAATCAGCGTACTGGTCAGCCAGGGCAACGAACTCGGCAACACCGATCGAATCGATGTAGCGCAGCGCACCGCCACGGAATGGAGGGAAACCAATACCGTAGACCAGGCCCATGTCGGCTTCGGCGGCGGTTTCGACAATGCCGTCTTCCAGGCAACGCACGGTTTCCAGGCACAGCGGGATCATCATCCAGTTGATGATGTCTTCGTCAGTGACTTCGCGCTGCTCGTAAACGATCGGCTTGAGCACTTCCAGCACCGACGGATCGGCCACTTTCTTTTGCTTGCCTTTCTTGTCGGTCTCGTAAGCGTAGAAACCCTTGCCATTCTTCTGGCCCAGGCGCTTGGCTTCGTAGAGCACATCGACAGCCGAGCGACGGTCGTCTTTCATGCGGTCCGGGAAACCTTCAGCCATTACGTCACGACCGTGGTGGCCGGTGTCGATGCCGACCACGTCCATCAGATACGCCGGGCCCATTGGCCAGCCGAATTTTTCCATGATCTTGTCGATACGGACGAAGTCCACACCGGCGCTGACCAGCTTGGCGAAACCGCCGAAGTACGGGAACAGGACACGGTTGACCAGGAAGCCCGGGCAGTCATTGACGACGATCGGGTTCTTGCCCATTTTCTTGGCGTAGGCAACGGTGGTGGCCACGGCCAGCTCGCTGGACTTCTCACCACGAATCACTTCAACCAGCGGCATCATATGCACAGGGTTGAAGAAGTGCATGCCGACGAAGTTTTCCGGACGCTTGAGGGCCTTGGCCAGCAAGGTGATGGAAATGGTCGAGGTGTTGGACGCGAGGATGGTGTCCTCTTTGACCTTGTCTTCGACTTCAGCCAGAACAGCTTGCTTGACCTTCGGGTTCTCGACGACTGCCTCGACGACCAGGTCAACGTGACCGAAATCACCGTAGGACAGAGTCGGACGAATGCCGTTGAGCACTTCAGCCATTTTAGCCGGGGTCATGCGACCTTTATCAACGCGGCCGACCAGCAGCTTGGCGGCTTCAGCCAGGCCTTGCTCGATACCATGCTCGTTGATGTCCTTCATCAGGATCGGCGTACCTTTGGAGGCCGACTGATAAGCGATACCGCCCCCCATGATGCCGGCGCCCAATACAGCGGCCTGCTTCACGTCCTTGGCGATTTCGTCGTAGGCCTTGGCCTTTTTCTTCAGTTCCTGATCGTTCAGGAACAGACCGATCAAGCTCTGCGCGGCAGAGGTCTTGGCCAGTTTGACGAAACCGGCGGCTTCGATTTCCAGTGCTTTATCACGACCGAAGTTCGCGGCTTTCTGGATGGTCTTGATCGCTTCAACCGGTGCCGGGTAGTTCGGACCGGCTTGACCGGCCACGAAACCCTTGGCGGTTTCGAAGGCCATCATTTGTTCGATGGCGTTCAGTTTCAGCTTTTCCAGCTTCGGCTGACGCTTGGCCTTGTAGTCAAACTCGCCAGAGATGGCGCGCTTGATCAGCTCCAGGGCCGCTTCCTGCAATTTCTCAGGGGCAACCACGGCATCGACGGCGCCTACTTTCAGCGCGTCTTCAGGACGGTTTTCCTTGCCGGCGGCAATCCACTCGATGGCGTTGTCGGCACCGATCAGGCGCGGCAGACGCACGGTACCGCCGAAGCCCGGGTAGATGCCCAGTTTGACTTCCGGCAGACCGATCTTGGCCTTGGTGGACATGACGCGGTAGTCCGCCGCCAGGCACATTTCCAGACCGCCACCCAGAGCGATGCCGTTGATCGCGGCGACAGTCGGGACGTTGAGGTCTTCGAAATCGCTGAAAATCTTGTTGGCTTCCAGGTTGCCAGCAACAAGCTCTGCATCAGGCAGCTTGAAGTTCTCGACAAATTCGGTGATGTCGGCACCGACGATGAACACGTCCTTGCCACTGCTGACGATCACACCCTTGATCGAAGCATCTGCCTTGATAGTGTCTACGGCCTGACGCAATTCGTTCAGGGTTAGACGGTTGAACTTGTTGACGGACTCACCCTTGAGGTCGAATTTCAATTCGACGATGCCACTTTCAAGAGCCGTAACCGTGATGGCTTTACCTTCGTAAATCATCAACTGATCTCCACGATATGGAAGCTGAACAGTACACGTCGGACGCAGGCGAATGGCTTGGCAGGGACGCTTATCGTCGATGCTACGCCAATCCACCCGGCACACCCGCCAACGCGATAGTCGGGATTCTGTAGGAGCGGTCTGAAATACAAACGCTCAATTCATACGCCCGTTTGATTTGGGTACGCCACCTTCACGGAATTCCCGCCAATTGTCAATCGCCCAAAATGCGGGTTGAAACGCGACTTTGCGGTCACTTCCGTACTGCGAAGATCTTCAACACGCCTCTGCATGTGAAGCCATTCATAGAATCAATAGTTAGAAAAGTCGCCCTAATTCGCTGCAGCCTTTGTTTAACAGGCTACGCTGGCGAGACCCGGAGAAAAAAAATTGAACAATTTTGGCGAACGCCAAGCGTAAGATCAGCCGCACAAAGATTTTCCGGCCTGCCTGGCCAACCCCAGCCCGATGATGATGTCGGGCTTTTTATTGCCTGTCTGTCAGAGGTTTCGCGCCATTGCAGCGCGAAATGTCCGTGAGTCATGCCAGTGCTTTCAGTACCGCATCGATGTCTTGCAACACCGTAGCTTCGCCCTTCTCGCCCCAATACAGGGTGATCATCTGCTTGTCCGCTTCAACCTTGTAGACGTTGGCTGGCAATTTTTCGAAATGGTTGAGCAGCGCCTGATCTTCGCAAACCTCCTGCCACTGGTTCACCCACACACCCGGCGACTTTTGCCAGTAACTCCAGCAGGCCGGCTGATTGCCACGACGCGGTCGATGGTACTGAGCGCAAGGGCTCGGCGGCTCCTGGCTCAGCCAGTGCGGCCACTCCTGGGGCGCAAGCTGCATGGCCAGGCCAATACGCCGCGCTTCCATGCGCAGGGCCATACGCCCGCTCTGTCCACGGGACGGTCGCAACCATGCCAGCGGACTCAGTACCACCAGCAGGATTGACACCACTATCCAGACCGTCATATCTGTACTCCCGATTCTTGATGGGCGCTATGAGTCACTTTGGAACCATTGCGCTTGAAACCAGCCATACTTACCAATATTGCAATCCTCAGGAGGAGCACCTCATGCCCTACCACCATATTCTGGTCGCTGTAGATCTAACCGAAGAGTGCGACCCTGTAATCCACCGTGCTCGCGAGCTTTCAGTGAGCAATGGCGCGAAATTATCCCTGGTCCACATCGTCGAACCGATGGCCATGGCCTTTGGCGGCGACGTCCCCATGGACCTGTCACAACTGCAACAGCAGCAGTTCGATCAGGCCAAGGAACGCCTGGACCGACTGATCCTGAAATATCCGGAACTCACCAAAGAATACAGCCACCTGACCTACGGCCAGCCACGCCAGGAGATTCATCACCTGGCCAAGGAACAAACCTGCGACCTGATCGTGGTGGGCAGCCATGGCCGACATGGCCTGGCATTGCTGCTGGGTTCGACGGCCAATGACGTGCTGCACGGTGCGCCGTGTGATGTGCTCGCGGTGCGCCTGATCAAAAGCTGAAAACCTGCGACCCTGTGGGAGCGAGCTTGCTCGCGATGAGGCCCTATACGTCGATATCGATGTTGACTGCCAGACCGCCATCGCGAGCAAGCTCGCTCCCACAGTGATCTATGTCGACCTATAGATCGCATTCCATACGAAAAGCCCGGCGCTCATCACTGAGCGCCGGGCTTTTTTGTTACAGGATCAATCAGGCATCCAGCTCGGCCCAACGCTCGACCATCACGTCGAGTTCAGCCTGCAACTGCTCAAGCTGAGCGATCACGGCAGCGGTCTCGGCCGCAGGACGCTGGTAGAAACCGCCATCGGCCATCTGGGCCTCGACGGCAGCGATCTGCTGTTCCATGGCTTCGATCTGGGCCGGCAACATTTCCAGCTCACGCTGCAATTTGTAGCTGAGCTTCTTCTTCGCCACCGGTGCATCGACTGCCGCAGCAACAGGTGCCGCTTCCGCCGTCACGACCGCAGAGGTCAGGTCGGCCTTGCCGGATTTGCTCTCGGTCACGCCCAGCAGGCGCGGCGAGCCGCCCTGACGCAGCCAGTCCTGATAACCACCGACGTACTCGCGCACCTTGCCTTCACCTTCGAAGACCAGGGTGCTGGTGACCACGTTGTCGAGGAATGCCCGGTCGTGGCTGACCATCAGCACGGTGCCGTTGAAGGTCAGCAAGACCTCTTCCAGCAGCTCAAGGGTTTCGACGTCGAGGTCGTTGGTCGGTTCGTCGAGGACCAGCAGGTTCGCCGGTTTGCTGAACAGTTTCGCCAGCAACAGACGCGCACGCTCACCACCCGACAGCGCTTTGACCGGCGTGCGGGCACGCTGCGGGCTGAACAGGAAGTCGCCGAGGTAGCTCAGCACGTGACGGCTCTGACCATCGATATCGATGAAGTCGCGACCTTCGGCCACGTTGTCGATCACGGTCTTTTCCAGGTCCAGCTGATGGCGCAACTGGTCGAAGTAGGCCACGTCGATGCGCGTCCCCTCTTCCACTGTGCCGCTGGTTGGTTGCAGACCGCTGAGCATCAGCTTCAGCAGAGTGGTTTTGCCGGTACCGTTGGCACCCAGCAGACCGATACGGTCGCCGCGCGTCAGGACCATCGAGAAATCCTTGATCAGGAATGGGCCACCCGGGTGAGCGAAGCTCACGTTCTCGAGGACCATCACCTGCTTGCCGGATTTGTCAGCGGTGTCCAGCTGAATGTTGGCCTTGCCGGTACGCTCGCGACGTTCGCTGCGCTCGACGCGCAAGGCTTTCAATGCGCGGACGCGGCCTTCGTTACGGGTGCGACGGGCCTTGATGCCCTGACGGATCCAGACTTCTTCCTGGGCCAGCTTTTTGTCGAACAGCGCGTTGGCGGTTTCTTCAGCGGCCAGTGAGGCTTCTTTGTGCACGAGGAAACTGGCGTAGTCGCCGTTCCAGTCGATCAGGCCGCCGCGATCCAGTTCCAGAATGCGCGTCGCGAGGTTTTGCAGGAATGAACGGTCGTGCGTGATGAACAGCACGGCGCCCTGGAAATCCTTCAGCGCTTCTTCGAGCCAGGCGATTGCACCAATGTCCAGGTGGTTGGTCGGTTCGTCGAGCAGCAGCAGGTCCGGCTCGGAAACCAGGGCCTGTGCCAGCAGGACGCGACGACGCCAGCCGCCGGACAATTCGGCGAGGGTCTTGTCGGCTGGCAACTGCAGACGGCTCAAGGTGCTGTCGACCAGTTGCTGCAAACGCCAGCCATCGCGGGCTTCGAGGTCGTGCTGGACGTGCATCAGCTTGTCGAGGTCGGCGTCGGTGACGATGTTCTGGCTCAGGTGGTGATACTGCGCGAGCAGCTCGCCGACACCGTCCAGGCCTTCAGCCACCACGTCGAACACGGTCCGCTCGTCGGCTACCGGCAGTTCTTGCGGTAATTCGCCAATCTTGAGGCCGGGCGCGCGCCAAACGGAGCCTTCGTCGGGCTTCTGGTCGCCCTTGACGAGCTTCATCATGCTGGACTTGCCAGTGCCGTTGCGGCCGATGATGCACACCCGCTCACCACGGGCGATCTGCCAGGACACCTTGTCCAACAACGGCATAGCGCCGAAAGCAAGGGACACATCGCTGAATTTGAGCAGGGTCATGAGCTTCTCCAAAAACCGGGCGCGCATTCTACCTGACTTGAGGCTTCAGAAGGCCGGCAATTTCAATGTCGAAGCACTCTGCATGACAATTGTTGCGAACTTGTGCCGAGAGGCCGGCAAAGCTTTCGCCCGTTGCTGGCAAAAGGCTAAGCTACAGATAATTCAGTGCAGGTTAAGTCTGCACTTGTCGTGATTTCTATGCCCGGACGTCTCATGCGCAGTCGCCTCTTCAGTCTTTTATCTTGCTTGCTTCTTTCTGCCGCTGCCGTTCAAACCGCCCAGGCGGTGGACCTGTCCACCCAGCGCCAATATTACGATGAGGCCAAGCGTGCCTTGGCCAAGGGCGATACCGGCCCTTACTTTCGCTACAGCCAGGCCCTCAGCGACTATCCACTGGAGCCGTACCTGGCCTACGACGAGCTGACCGCTCGGCTGAAAACCGCCAGCAATGCCGAAATCGAAAAATTCCTCGCTGAACACGGTGATCTGCCCCAGGCCAACTGGATGAAATTGCGCTGGTTGCGCTGGCTGGCCGAGCGCGGCGACTGGGCGACCTTCGTCAAGTACTACGACCCCAAGCTCAATTTCACCGAACTGGACTGCCTGAACGCGCAGTACCAGATCGGTCACAACCAGAAAGCCGAAGGTTACGCCAACGCCAACAAACTCTGGCTGACCGGCAAATCCCAACCCGCCGCCTGCGACGCGCTGTTCGGGCAATGGGCCGCCGAAGGTCAACTGACCGAACAAAAACGCTGGGAGCGCGTCAAGCTCGCCGCCCAGGCGCGCAACTATCCGCTGGCCAACAGCCTGGTCAACGGCTTGAGCACCCTCGCCCCTCGTGGTCGCTTGCTGGTGGATGTGGCGCAGAAACCTGAACTGCTGAACCAGCCATCGCGCTTCACCCCGGCCGACGAACCGATGTCCGACGTGGTCAGCCTCGGCCTGCGCCGCCTGGCCCGCCAGGACCCCGACAAGGCCATGGACCTGCTCGATGGCTATGCCAGCAGCATGCACTTCTCCCGCGATGAAAAAGTGGCGATCGCCCGCGAAATCGGTTTGACCCTCGCCAAACGTTTCGACCCTCGCGCGCTGGAGATGATGACCAAATACGACCCGGAACTGCGCGACAACACAGTGTCCGAATGGCGTCTGCGCCTGTTGTTGCGGCTGGCCCGCTGGGACGATGCCTATCAGTTGACCCGTCGCCTGCCGCAGGATCTGGCGACCACCAACCGCTGGCGCTATTGGCAGGCCCGCAGCCTGGAACTGGCGCAGCCGCAAAACCCGGAAGCGCAGACGCTATACAAGAACCTCGCTCGCGAGCGCGATTTCTATGGTTTCCTCGCCGCCGATCGCTCCCAATCCCCTTATTCGCTGATGAACAAACCGTTGGTGATGAGCCAGGCACTGATGAACAAGGTGCGCAACACACCAGGCATTCGTCGCGCCCTTGAATTCCATGCCCGCGGGCAAATCGTCGACGGTCGTCGCGAGTGGTACCACGTCAGCCGTCACTTCAGCCGTGACGAAATGGTCGCCCAGGCAAAACTGGCCTACGACCTGAAATGGTATTTCCCGGCGATCCGTACCATCAGCCAGGCGCAGTACTGGGACGATCTGGACATCCGCTTCCCGATGGCCCACCGCGAAACCCTGGTGCGTGAAGCCAAGGTCCGTGGCTTGCACTCGAGCTGGGTGTTCGCCATCACCCGTCAGGAAAGCGCGTTCATGGACGACGCCCGCTCCGGCGTCGGCGCCAGCGGCCTGATGCAGCTGATGCCCGGCACCGCCAAGGAAACCGCGCGCAAGTTCAGCATCCCGCTGGCCTCGCCACAGCAAGTACTCGACCCGGACAAGAACATCCAGCTCGGCGCCGCTTACCTGAGCCAGGTCCACAGCCAGTTCAACGGCAACCGCGTCCTCGCCTCCGCTGCCTACAACGCCGGCCCGGGCCGTGTGCGCCAGTGGCTGCGCGGTGCGGACCACCTGAGCTTCGACGTCTGGGTAGAAAGCATCCCGTTCGACGAAACCCGCCAGTATGTGCAGAACGTGTTGTCGTACTCGGTGATCTACGGCCAGAAGCTCAACTCGCCACAGCCGCTGGTGGATTGGCATGAGCGGTACTTTGACGATCAGTGATCCTGATGTTGGAGTACGAATAAAAATGCCCGCATCGATTGATGCGGGCATTTTTTTTGGCGCTCTGCTTAGTCGGTTACTGGGTCGGTCAGAGCGTTGTGCCCATCGCTAAACTGTAACGCTGCCAGCCGCGCATACAGCGCATTGCTCGCAATCAATTCCTGATGCGTCCCTATTGCCACCAGTTTCCCCTGATCCATCACCGCGATCCGGTCGGCGTTTTTCACCGTGGCCAAGCGGTGGGCGATGACCAGGGTGGTGCGGTTTTTCATCAGGCTCGGCAGGGCTTGCTGGATCAGGTGCTCGCTTTGGGCGTCGAGGGCGCTGGTGGCTTCGTCCAGCAACAGGATCGGCGCGTCCACCAGCAGCGCCCGTGCGATGGCCAGGCGTTGGCGCTGGCCGCCGGACAACCCGAGGCCACCATCGCCCAAGTGGGTCTGGTAGCCGTTGGGCATTTGCTCGATGAAGTCGTGGGCGTAGGCGATTTTCGCCGCTTCCTGAACCTGGGCCAGAGTCGCCGTCGGGTTGCCGTAGCGGATGTTCTCTTCGATGCTGCCGAAAAACAGGGCCGGGTTTTGCGAGACCAGGGCGAAGCAGCGACGCAGGTCGAGCGGATCGAGCTGGGTCAGTGGCACGCCATCCAGCAGGATCTGTCCCGAGGCAGGATCGTAAAAACGCAGCAGCAGGTCATACACGGTGGATTTCCCTGCACCGGAAGGGCCGACCAGAGCGAGGGTTTCGCCTGCATTGATGGTCAGATTCAAGCCATCGACGGCGTAACTTTCTGGACGTGAAGGGTAGGAAAAGCGCACGTCTTGCAGCGCCAGATTGCCCTTCACCCGATCAGGCAAGGTCACCCGCCCCGTGGTGGGTGCCTGGATGATGTTTTCCGAGCGCAGCAATTCGGCAATCCGCTCGGCGGCGCCCGCCGCGCGCTGCAACTCGCCGATCACTTCGCTCAAGGTACCGAAGGCGCTGCCGACGATCAGACTGTAAAAGACGAAGGCCGCCAGTTCACCGGCCGAGATCCGTCCGGCGATCACGTCCATGCCGCCAACCCACAACATCACGCCCACCGCACCGAGCACCAGCACGATCACCAGCGTAATCAGCCAGGCCCGTTGGAAAATGCGTTTGCGCGCCGTGTTGAACGCCTCTTCCACCGTTACGGCAAAGCGCTGCTCGTCCTGGACCTGATGGTTGTAGGCCTGCACGGTTTTGATCTGGCCGAGGGTTTCGGAGACGTAGCTGCCGATGTCGGCAATCCGGTCCTGACTCAGGCGCGACAGGCTGCGTACCCGACGGCCGAAAATCAGGATAGGGGCGATCACCAGCGGCAACGCCACGACCACGATGCTGGTGAGTTTGGGGTTGGTGATAAAGAGCAAGACGATCCCGCCGATCACCATCAGCAAATTGCGCAGGAACAGCGACAGCGAAGAGCCGATCACCGATTGCAGCAACGTGGTGTCGGCGGTCAGCCGTGACTGGATCTCGGAGCTGCGATTGTCCTCATAGAATCCCGGATGCAGATAAACCAGGTGGTTGAACACTTGCTTGCGGATGTCCGCGACCACACGCTCGCCGATCCACGAAACCAGATAAAAGCGCGCAAAGGTGCCAATCGCCAGCCCGACCACCAGCACCATGAACAGGCCGATGGTCTGGTTGAGCAAATGCGCCGATTGGGTCATGAACCCCTGATCCACCAACAAGCGAATGCCCTGCCCCATCGACAAGGTGATGCCGGCGGTGATGATCAGCGCGAGCAAGGCGCCAAGGGCCGGCCAGCGATAAGGGGCAAGAAAACGGCTGGTCAGACGAATCGCGCGGCGGTGACGGGCAGAGAGCATCGGGTTATCCAGTACGCAAGTGATGGGGCCAGCCTATACCGCTTAAGTGGGGTGGAACTCTGTAAATCACAATGAGTCAGGTTAATTATGACCACAACGACTAGCGCCTAGACGCTATTGGTCTAAAGTCCGGGTGGCAACACTGCGGTATTTCTGGTGGACTGATGTTGCCGCCTTGGAGAGATCGCAGGGAGTTGTCACAGCCCGGTCACCTGGCGGTTTTAAAGTAGGCACACAACCTGATGAGGAGACAGGCCATGTCCTTGCAAAACAGCAGCGATGACAAGATTCAAGTGATCCGCACACAGCCAGACCAGTCTCTGGGTTGCTCAATTATTGATAAGGATGGGCGTGAAGTACCGATCACTGAAGACATGATCCAGCAAGCGTGCAGCGAACTGGAGAAGCGATTGGTCAAGCCTGCCGAACAAGAGTGATATAGCCACCGTCTTCTTGACCCGGCCCTGATGGCCGGGTTTTTTGTGGGTGCTTATCCGGGAATTGCGGTGCGGCTATTCGCGGGCAAGCCACGCTCCCACAGGATTTGGGTTGTTCGCAAAACAGGTGGACGACCCAAATCCTGTGGGAGCGTGGCTTGCCCGCGATTGGGCCAACTCGGTCTCTAGACCGCCGTTGCACCCAGCGCCGCCACAATCTTCAGCAACTCAGCCGAATCCCCCTCAACCCGCACCTGCAACCCGTCGATCTCCCGGCGGGACGGATAGTTTTTGCGCAACGCATCAAACGCCGCACGCTGCTCGCTCACACTGCCTACAAGGCTGCGACGGAAATCCGCATCGTCCCGGCGCGGGTCGTACACGCCGCGGCACAACATCGCCAGCGCCCAGGCCGGATCACTCTCAGCGTGAAGGGTCACGTGCGACAACCACGGCGCCGGCAGCAGATCGCTCAAGCTGACCCGGGCCGGTTGCCCGATGAATTCGCAATACGCCTGATAGATCTGCGCCGTCCCCCGTTGTTTGCCATCCAGGCTATAACCGGCAATGTGCGGCGTCGCCAGCACGCAGAGTTCGGCCAGCGCCACATCGACTTCAGGTTCGCCTTCCCACACGTCGAGCACCGCTTGCAGGTCTTCGCGCTGCAACAACACCTGGCGCAGGGCGGCGTTGTCCACCACCGGGCCACGACTGGCGTTGATCAGCCAGGTGCCAGGCTTGAGTTGGTTCAGGCGATGTTTATCGAACAGATGCCAGGTCGACTGTGAACCGTGTTTCTTCAAAGGGGTGTGCAGACTGATGACATCGCACTGTTCGATGATCTGCTCGAGGCTGACGAAATCCCCGCCTTCGGCGGCTTGCCGTGGCGGATCACACACCAACACGTTCCAGCCCAGACCTCGCAGCACCTTGACCAGGCGACCGCCGACTTCACCCGCACCGACCACGCCGTAAGTGCGCTGAGTCAGGTCAGCGCCTTCGATTTCGGCCAGGGTCAGCAGGCTGCCGAGTACGTAATCGACCACACCCCGGGCGTTGCAGCCGGGCGCGCTGGACCAGGTAATGCCGGCCTGCTGAAAATAATCCAGATCCAGGTGATCGGTGCCGATGGTGCAGGTGCCGACAAAGCGCACCTTGCTGCCTTCGAGCAATGCACGATTGACGTTGGTCACGGAACGCACCAGCAGCACATCGGCCTGCTCGACGGTGGCGCGGTCGATGGAGCGTCCCGGCACCCGGCGGATTTCGCCGAAACCTTCGAAGAAGGCATCGAGCAGCGGAATATTTTCGTCGGCAACAATCAGCATGGCAGGCTCCTTTGGCGGGTTGGCAGTGTAGGCGGAGATGACCGTAGTGGGCCAGCGGGCATTAGGGTCACTCCATACTCTGTGGCGAGGGGGCTTGCTCCCGCTGGGTCGCGCAGCGACCCCAACCCTAGCGATCCGGTTTTGACAGGCTTATCACTTGCAAGGCTATGGGACTGCTGCGCAGTCCAGCGGGAGCAAGCTCCCTCGCCACATAGTGTTCGGCATTAACCCGGATCGATGATTACAAATAGTTAACACAGGACTTTTCCTGACCACTGCGTCAAGGCGTAGAATGCGCCGCCTCGTGCATCAAACTCTCTGGACGCTTCGCCCTTGAATTCTGTGACTGACCGCCCCGCCGCTGCTTCCCTCACCCGCCCGGCCCGGGTTCGCCTGGAGCTGAAAAACCTGCTCGGCCTGGCGCTGCCGATCATGATCGCGCAACTGGCGACCACCGCCATGGGCTTCGTCGATGCGGTGATGGCGGGACGGGTCGGCCCACGCGACCTGGCGGCCGTGGCGCTCGGCAACTCGATCTGGGTTCCAGTGTTTCTGCTGATGACCGGTACCTTGCTGGCCACCACCCCGAAAGTCGCCCAGCGCTTCGGTGCCGGCACCCACAGCGAGATCGGTCCGATTGTGCGTCAGGCCTTATGGCTGGCCTTGGTGGTGGGGTTGATAGCGACCGGCATGCTGTTGAGCGCCGAACCGATCCTGCACATGATGAAGGTCGATCCCGAGCTGATCGGCCCGTGCATGCAGTACCTGCACGGCATCGCCAGCGGTCTGCCCGCCGTTGCCCTCTACCATGTGTTGCGTTGTTTCAGTGACGGCCTGGGACGCACACGTCCAGCGATGGTCCTCGGCTTGTGCGGGTTGGCACTGAACATTCCGCTGAATTACATCTTCATCTATGGCCATTTCGGCGTGCCGGCCATGGGCGGTGTCGGGTGCGGCTGGGCCACGGCGATCGTGATGTGGGTGATGGCGCTGGGCATGGCCGGCTGGGAACGCTGGGCGCCGGCCTATCAGTCGAGTCAGTTGTTCAGCCGTTTCGACTGGCCGCAATGGTCGGTGATCAAACGCCTGCTCGGTATCGGCCTGCCGATCGGCATCGCGGTGTTCGCCGAGTCGAGCATCTTCGCCGTGATTGCCCTGCTGATCGGCAGCCTCGGCGCCACCGTGGTGGCTGGACATCAGATCGCCCTGAACTTCAGCTCGCTGGTGTTCATGATCCCTTATTCCCTCGGCATGGCCGTGACGGTGCGGGTCGGCCAGGCGCTCGGTCGTCAAGAGCCCCGCGAGGCGCGCTTCGCTGCGGGTGTAGGAATGGGCACGGCGCTGGCTTATGCCTGTATTTCGGCGAGCATGATGCTGTTGCTGCGCGAACACATCGCAACGATCTACACCGCCGACCCGACGGTCATACGCGTGGCGGCGATGCTGATTGTGTATTCGGCGCTGTTCCAGTTTTCCGACGCGATCCAGGTCACGGCAGCCGGCGCACTGCGCGGCTATCAGGACACGCGGGTGACGATGATCCTGACCTTGTTCGCCTATTGGGGCATCGGTTTGCCGGTGGGTTACGCCTTGGGCCTGACCGACTGGTTCGGCACGCCAAGCGGCCCGAGCGGGCTGTGGCAAGGTTTGATCGTGGGCTTGAGCTGCGCGGCGCTGATGCTGTCGATCCGCCTGACGCGCAGTGCACGCAAGCGGATCCGCATCAGTCATTCGGCGGGTTAAGCGAGTTTCTTGCGGATCCAGTAGAGGTAGGTGCCTGCCTCTTCGTGCTGCGCGACCAGTTCATGGTCGAGAAACACGCAAAATTTGGGAATGTCGCGACGGGTCGAGGGATCGGTCGCGATCACCTTGAGCAGGCCGCCAGGTGCCAGGTCACGGATGTGCTGGTGCAACATCATCACCGGTTCCGGGCAGTTGAGACCGGTGGCATCGAGGGTGCCGTCAACCGGCGTATCAATCATTTCACTCATGATTCACTCCTGAAACTGGCCGGCATTGTCGCGCATTGCCGGGTGTCTAGTCACTGGCAGCTGATCGTTCCCACGCTCTGCGTCAAATCCAAAGGCGGAACGCGGAGCGTCCCCGGCGGCATTCCCACGCAGAGCGTGGGAACGATCGGTCAAGGGGGTGCGGTGCGTATCAGCGGGATTTCGGTTTTTTTACGTCGATCCGGCGCAAGTGGCACGTCACTTCTTCACGGTCGTGATACAGCTGCTTGCAGCCGATCTCGACCCGGATGCCGCGCTCCTTGAAGCCCTCGGCAATGCGTTCCAGCAAACGTTTCACTTCGGCGTAACGCTGTTTCATCGGCAACTTCAGGTTGACCACCGCCTCGCGGCAATGCCCCTCGCCAATCCATTCTTCCAGCATCGCGGCGTTGCGCGCCGGTTTCTCGACGATGTCGCAGACCATCCAGTCCACCGGTTGCTTGGGCTTGAAGGTGAAACCGTCGGCCATCAAGTGTTGCACCAGACCGGTGTCCATCAGGCTTTCGGCCATCGGACCGTTGTCAATCGCCGTCACCAGCATGCCGCGGTTGACCAGTTGCCAGGTCCAGCCGCCGGGGGCGGCACCGAGGTCGACGCCGGTCATGTCGCTGTGCAGGCGCTCATCCCACTGATCACGGGGGATGAAGTGGTGCCACGCCTCCTCCAGCTTCAATGTCGAACGGCTTGGCGCCTCACGCGGGAACTTCAGGCGCGGAATGCCCATCGGCCACATCGCCGAGTTGTTGGACTCGGCCAGCCCCATGAACACTTCGCGGCCGCTTTTGAAGGTCAGCAGCAGGCGCGGCTTGTGCGCATCTTCGACCAACTTGCCGGCCGCCATCAGCGCCTTGCGCAGGTGCCCTTCGAATTTCTTGCAGAAGTTCGACAGTTCCTTGCCATCGTTGGTGTCGACCATCTCCAGCCACAGGCTGCCGCACAGCGGGAAGTCCGCCATGTGCGCGAGGATCACACTGATGCGGTCGGTTTCCGGCAGATCGATGAAGATCCCGCGAGCCCACTGGCGCGGGAAGATCAGCTCGGCGAAACGCTGGCCACGCATCAGGCGCTCGGCGCCGTCTTCTTCGGTGCAGATGAATTCGGCGCAGGCGCTGGCGGTCTTGGCCTTGGCATAACCGGCCACGTTCAGCCGTGCGGCGTGTTCGGAAATCTCGGAACAGACTTCGCCTTCGAAGCCCGGCCGGCAATGCATAAAGAGGGTGTTCATTCTTACTCCTGGGCAGTTGGCGAAGAATTCAGCCACTGCGCGATGCCCAGGCTTGCGTTGAAGCAAAGCCTGTCACGAAAACCGGCGCATGATAGCCGAGTTCGGAACCTTGGACTTGGCCATAGAGTCCAGTTATTAGCTTTAACGCTCAAACAGGGCTAGGTTGAAAGCTCTGTCCGTCCCCTCAGTCCGTAGCCGTGCGGACTCAAAGGAGTGATCGCAATGCCGTCCCTCGATAGCCTGAAAACCCTTAAAACCTTACAAGTCGACGACAAGACCTATCACTATTTCAGCTTGCCGGATGCCGCCAAAAGCCTGGGCGACCTGGACAAGCTGCCAATGTCGTTGAAAGTGCTGCTGGAAAACCTGCTGCGCTGGGAAGATGAAAAAACCGTCACCGGCGCCGACCTCCGGGCGATTGCCGCCTGGCTCAAGGAGCGTCGCTCCGACCGCGAAATTCAATACCGCCCCGCGCGGGTATTGATGCAGGACTTTACCGGCGTGCCTGCCGTGGTCGACCTGGCCGCCATGCGCGCCGCCATGGCCAAGGCCGGTGGCGACCCGCAGCGGATCAATCCGCTCTCCCCCGTGGACTTGGTGATCGACCACTCGGTGATGGTCGACAAGTTCGGCAGTTCCAGCGCCTTCGAACAGAACGTCGACATCGAAATGCAGCGCAACGGGGAGCGTTACGCGTTCCTGCGCTGGGGCCAGAGCGCCTTCGACAACTTCAGCGTGGTGCCGCCAGGCACCGGTATTTGCCACCAGGTCAATCTGGAATACCTCGGTCGCACGGTCTGGACCAAAGACGAGGACGGCCGCACCTACGCCTTCCCCGACACCCTGGTCGGCACCGACTCCCACACCACTATGATCAATGGCCTCGGCGTACTCGGCTGGGGCGTCGGCGGGATCGAAGCGGAAGCCGCGATGCTCGGGCAACCGGTGTCGATGCTGATTCCGGAAGTGATCGGCTTCAAACTCACCGGCAAGCTCAAGGAAGGCATCACCGCCACCGACCTGGTGCTGACCGTCACGCAGATGCTGCGCAAGAAAGGCGTGGTCGGTAAATTCGTCGAATTCTATGGCGATGGCCTCGCCGACCTGCCGCTGGCCGACCGCGCGACCATCGCCAACATGGCCCCGGAATACGGCGCCACCTGCGGCTTCTTCCCGGTCGACGACATCACGCTCGAGTATCTGCGCCTGTCCGGTCGCCCACTGGCAACCGTGAAACTGGTCGAGGCCTACAGCAAAGCCCAGGGTTTGTGGCGCCTGCCGGGCCAGGAACCGGTGTTCACCGACACCCTGGCGCTGGACATGGCCAGCGTCGAAGCCAGCCTGGCCGGGCCGAAACGCCCACAGGACCGGGTTTCGCTACCGAATGTCGCGCAAGCGTTCAGTGACTTCATCGACCTGCAATTCAAACCCACCAGCAAGGAAGTCGGTCGCCTCGAAAGTGAAGGCGGCGGTGGCGTAGCGGTGGGCAATGCCGATCTGGCGGGCGAAGCCGACTACGAGTACGACGGCCAGACTTATCGATTGAAAAACGGCGCGGTGGTGATCGCGGCGATCACTTCTTGCACCAACACCTCCAACCCGAGCGTGATGATGGCCGCCGGGCTGGTGGCGAAAAAAGCCGTGGAGAAAGGCCTCAAGCGCAAACCGTGGGTCAAGAGTTCGCTGGCCCCCGGCTCGAAAGTGGTCACCGACTACTACAAGGCTGCCGGCCTGACCCAGTATCTGGATGAGCTGGGTTTTGACTTGGTCGGCTACGGCTGCACCACCTGCATCGGTAACTCCGGCCCCTTGCCGGAGCCGATTGAAAAAGCCATCCAGGCCGCCGACCTGACCGTCGCCTCGGTGCTGTCGGGCAACCGTAACTTTGAAGGTCGGGTGCATCCACTGGTGAAAACCAACTGGCTGGCGTCCCCGCCGCTGGTCGTGGCCTATGCGTTGGCCGGTACGGTGCGCACTGACATCAGCAGCGAGCCGTTGGGCAACGACAAGGATGGCAATCCGGTGTACCTGCGGGACATCTGGCCGAGCACCAAAGAGATTGCCGACGCGGTGAGTCAGGTCAACACCGCCATGTTCCACAAGGAATACGCCGAGGTGTTTGCCGGCGACGAGCAATGGCAAGCGATTGAAGTGCCGCAAGCGGCGACGTATGTCTGGCAGGACGACTCGACTTACATCCAGCATCCGCCGTTCTTCGATGACATCGGCGGCCCGCCGCCGGTGGTCCAGGACGTCGCGGGTGCCAGGGTCCTTGCGCTGCTGGGCGACTCGGTGACCACTGACCACATCTCCCCCGCCGGCAACATCAAGGCGGACAGCCCGGCCGGTCACTACCTGCGCGAGAAAGGCGTGGAGCCGCGGGACTTCAACTCCTACGGTTCCCGTCGCGGCAATCATGAAGTGATGATGCGCGGCACCTTCGCCAATATCCGCATTCGCAACGAGATGCTCGGTGGCGAAGAAGGCGGCAACACGATCTACATCCCGACCGGGGAAAGGATGCCGATCTACGACGCGGCCATGCGCTATCAAGCGTCGGGCACGCCGCTGGTGGTGATCGCCGGTCAGGAGTACGGCACCGGGTCGAGCCGCGATTGGGCGGCCAAGGGTACCAATCTGTTGGGTGTGAAAGCGGTTATCGCCGAAAGCTTCGAGCGGATTCACCGCTCTAACCTGGTGGGCATGGGCGTGCTGCCGTTGCAGTTCAAACTGGATCAGAACCGCAAGAGCCTGAACCTGACCGGCAAGGAGACGCTGGATATCCTGGGGTTGACCGGCGTGGAGTTGACGCCGCGGATGAACCTGACACTCATCATCACCCGCGAGGACGGCAGTCGCGAGAAAGTCGAGGCGCTGTGCCGGATCGATACGCTCAATGAAGTGGAATACTTCAAATCGGGAGGGATTTTGCATTACGTGTTGCGGCAGTTGATTGCGTCGTGACCCACCGCTGACACAAACACCGCCCTCGGGCGGTGTTTTTGTTTGGGTCGCGTACGTCCCTATAATCGCGCGCCTATTTGGCATTGTTCACGAGTATGTGCCCCACACAAACCACTGTGGGAGCGAGCTTGCTCGCGATTGCGCAGTGTCATGCAACATTGATGTTTGATATGACGGCCCCATCGCGAGCAAGCTCGCTCCCACATGGACCGAGTCAACCCGCAACACTTCGGACACAAGGATTTTCAATGATTGCCCTGCCATGGACTTACCTGGCCCTCCTCTCCCTCGGCTACACCCTCGCCCTGACCTACGGCCACCTCGGCTGGCTGGCCAGCATCTCCGTCGCGTTGCTGCTCGTCGCCGGTTTCGCAGTCCGTCAGCAAAAAATCCCTGTCGCTCGTTACCTCGGTCACGCCCTGTTCATCTTCATGGCCCTGGCACTGGCGATGCACTGGCTGCCCGGTTTCTACAACGGTCGCGCCATCGACCCGCAACGATTCACCGACGACGCCGTGCCGTTTTCCATGTACCTGAATCAAGACAAGCCCCTGATCGGCTTTTGGCTGTTACTGGTGTGCCCGTGGATTGTCGGCCGGCGCTCTTTGCGCCTTTCGGCCTATGCCACCGCACTCGCCCTGCCCCTGAGCGCCATCCTGGCCTTGGGCGGTGCACTCTTGCTGGGGATGATCAGTTGGGCACCGAAGTGGCCGGACCAAGCCGGGTTGTGGATCCTGAACAATCTGCTGCTGGTGACGCTGGTGGAGGAAGCGCTGTTTCGCGGTTACGTTCAGGGTGGGCTGAGCCGGCGCTTCAAACACCTGCCCTACGGTGAAAACCTGGCGTTACTGCTCGCCTCGCTGTTGTTCGGCCTGGCGCATGCGGGCGCGGGTTGGCAATGGGTGCTGCTGGCGAGTCTGGCAGGTGTCGGCTATGGTCTGGCGTACCGTTTCGGCGGATTGGGGGCGGCCATCGCCACCCATTTCGGCTTGAACCTGCTGCATTTCGCACTGTTCACCTACCCGATGCTCGCCGGCTGATGCAATGGCCGTTTTGCGACGCGCCACTGATTATTGAAAAAATATTTTCAATAAATTCCTGACGCCGCCGACAACCTCTCAAAGCCTTGCGGATTGAAAAAGCCATGCGTAACAACCAGCCCACCACACAACGCGAACGGACCTTCCCGGCTCAGCAACGGTTGATTTCCACCACCGATGCCAAGGGCGTGATCACCTACTGCAACGACGCCTTCGTCGAAATCAGCGGGTTTTCTCGTGAAGAACTGATCCGTGCGCCGCATAACCTGGTCCGTCACCCCGACGTCCCGGCGGCGGTGTTCGCGCACATGTGGGGCACACTGAAACAAGGCTTGCCATGGATGGGCATTGTCAAGAATCGCTGCAAGACCGGTGACCACTACTGGGTTAACGCCTATGTCACACCGGTGTTCGAAGGCAACCAGGTGGTCGGTTACGAATCGGTGCGGGTCAAACCCACCGCCGAACAGATCCGCCGTGCCGAAGCGCTCTACCAACGCATCAACCAGGGCAAGCCGGCCATTCCTTCGACAGACAAATGGCTGCCGGTCCTTCAGGACTGGGTGCCGTTCATTCTGGTCAGTCAACTGAGCTTCATGATCGGTGCGTCGCTGAACTCCCACTGGGGTTTTGCCCTGGCCGCCGGCCTGTCGGTGCCGCTGGGCTTGATGGGCTTGAGCTGGCAACAGCGCGGCCTCAAGCGCTTGTTGGTGCTGG